>JANMDS010000521.1:0-5151 GCA_031376405.1 Betaproteobacteria bacterium | reverse complement strand
ACACCCGATTGGCGAATTTTTTATGAAGTATCAACGCACCTATAGGTTACTCGCGGGCACGCTGGCCGCGCTCGCGCTCACCAGTTCCGCTTACGCACAAAGCAAATATCCAGAGCAGCCGGTAAAGCTCATTGTTGCGCTGCCGGCCGGCGGCAGTGTGGACATGATTGCGCGCACCTTGGGGCAGAAACTTAGCACTGCGTTGGGGCAAGCATTTATTGTGGACAACCGGGGCGGTGGCTCGGGTCAGATTGGCATGCCAGCGGTGGCGAAGGCCGCGCCCGATGGCTATACGCTCACGGTATCGCCTGCGTCATTCTTAACTACCAATAAAAGTATTTTCAAGACACTGCCTTACGACCCCGAGACCGACTTCACGCCGATCTCACGCTTGGTTAATCAGCCAATGGTTTTGATCGTAAAGGATAAGCAAAAGTATCCAACGGTGGCCGCACTCATCGCAGCGGCCAAAGCGGAGCCCGGAAAAATTACCTATGCGTCGTCCGGCGATGGAAGCCCTCAGCATCTCGCAGGGCTCATGTTTGAATCACGTACTCAAACGAAATTGCTACACGTCCCCTACAAGGGCGGCGCGTTGGCGATTAACGATGCCATCGCAGGCACTGTAGACGCGATGTTCGCGGTGATGCCAGAAGCGGTGCCGCACGTATTGGCAAGCAAGCTGCACGCGCTTGGCGTGATGAGCCCGCAACGCTCGCCCGTGTTCCCACAACTGCCCACCATGGGCGAAGCCGGGGTGGCCGATTTAAATCTTTCAGCCTGGATGGCGCTACTGGCGCCCGCCAAAACACCCCGCCCGATCATCGAACAGCTCAATCGGGCGGTGATCGCGGCAATGGATTCAGAGCTCAAATCCAAGTTGGAGCAAAGCGGTGTCGAGGTGTCTACGAGCACTCCAGAAGAAGTACAGCGGCTTATCGCACGGGATATAAAACTGCATGCAGAACTTGTTAAGGCGGCAGGCTTAACGCCGCAGTGAGATTGCGTGGATTGAGTCGCGCGGTGCGAAAAATGGATTCTGCACGACTCGCTTCGCCCGCATCTAAACCAATTCAATGCGGTCGGCTAAACTCGGGGCATCGATGCAATCTTAGTTAAGCCTTCATGAACGCCACAGAACCCGACGTAATCGAAGTGAAAGCAGGCGAGCGCCTGTTTTGCCCGAACAAAAAAATGGCGCTTTGGAGCAGCCACCCGAAAGTATATTTGTCACCAGACGATAAAGGGAACGCGACCTGCCCGTATTGCGGGACGAAATATCACACCGTGGGTGGCGATAGTCATCACTAAACGGCGATACCTGCGGCGCAAAAACTGCTCTTTTCAAGCATTATCTCCCCGAAAATCAGGTGATTTTGGGCTGTGCTCTACGCTGGCCAGTGCACTCGCTAAGATTGCAGACATGGGCGCCCAAAAGCGGAAATCCCACAGCATCACATTGGTAATGCTACCGACCAAAAACCCCAGTGCGATAAGAAAAAGCCAGGGTGAGGCGTGGGCGCGCAATTGCGTAACGCCAAGCCGCAACACGCTAAACCAAATACCTGCGTAAATCAACGCTGCCATGAGCCCGAGCTGCACGGCAATGTGCAAGTATTCGTTGTGGGGCGAGGTATGGCGCCCAATTGCGCCGCCCCACTGCGGGGGCACGCGTTTGGCAAATTCGCTGCGCCACGCGCCCAAGCCGTGGCCAACGACCGGTCGATCCTTTAGCGCATGCCAGCTCACGCTCGCCAGCGCCAGCCGCTGGCCCTGACTGGTGGTTACTTTGTGCGCGCTTAATGCCGCACCGACCTCGGCCACCGCCTTTTCAACGCGATCTCGAGCCAATGGCGAAATGACATAGGCACCTGCCACCAACGCCACCACCACCACCGGAACGACTACCCGCTGCAGCCAGGTGCGCGCTACAACCATCGCGCCCAACGCCACGCTGAGCGCAAACACCGCCAGCGCGGAGCGAGATTGCCCGAAAGCAAAAAGCGGCAACATCGCCAGCAGCACGACTCCACACTGCATCAACGTCGGTTTCGCCCGTTGCCGGAGCCAGCGAGCCAGCGTGGCAAGAAAAACGCCCGCGGCAAGTAGCGTGAGCATGATGTCAATCGCGATGGAGTCGTTGCCCAAATATACGCGGTAGCCTTCAAAGAGCCGCCACGTGTTGTGCGGGAAAAGCTGATTGACCACCGCGAGCAACGCTACTGCGCACAAACCGACCAAAACGGCAGCGCCGCCCACACACGCGAGCGGCCCGCGCAACGCAAAGCCCAGTGCAAACGGCACGATTAAAGCCACCCCATGACCCACGCCCGACCACGAAACAGTCTCTCCCCAGGCGAAAGCGAATAGCGTGCGCACAATTACCCATCCTAGCCAGGCCAGCACCAGAGCGAGCAAAATCCGCTCGCTGGCGTTTGCCGCAGGCTGCGAAAAAGGCTTTTGAATGGCGGCCACAATCAACGCAAGGAAGGCTAGGATGAGCGCGCAGCTCACGAACGCGTGGGGCAAGCCTGCCGCCGATACCGCCAACAGGGCGAAGCCCGCGCTCACGCGCACGGCGAGCGGCGCGAAAAGTAGGGGCTGCAAAGCGGGGAAGAATACGTTCACAGGGGCAGATTATGCGGGGTTCGCGCGCGCCAGTGCGAAATTTGTCGCAATGCATCAAAAATCGGCACAGATTGCGTAAAATCAAACACTTAACGATTTTTAGCCGAAGCTGTTCGCCATGCCGATTTACGAATATACCTGCCACGAATGCAGCAAAGTGTTTGACGCGATACAAAAAATGTCCGATGCGCCGCTCACCCATTGTCGCTGCGAAAAAGCGGGCAAAGTGACAAAAAACTTAACTGCTGCGGGCTTTGCGCTCAAAGGCAGCGGCTGGTACGCCACCGACGTTAAAGGTGGCGCGGCGGCGAAACCAAGCCCGGAGAAACCAGAGGCGAAACCCGCTGAAACTACAGCAGCGCCCGCCGCAGGTAGCGCGGCTGCGACACCGGCTGCGGCTCCCGCGCCTGTTGCGCCAGCGCCAGCGCCCGTAGCCACGGGGTAGGCACCATGAGTCAATACCTGCGGCGTAAAAAGGGCACTTTTTAGGAACTATCTCCCCCAAAAATGCGATTTTTTCGTTGTTCAAATTGAAACGAATTATTTTTAGAGCAACGTAGCATTTGCGTCACCAAGCTAAACCAATGAAAAAATATTTGATCGCGGGGTTGTTGTTCTGGGTGCCTATCGGCATCACGGTGTGGCTCGTGCATTTTCTAATCTCCTCGATGGATAAGATCGTCGCGCTGCTACCAGATGCCTTACGTCCGCAGTCGCTCTTTGGCATGAATGTCTACGGGTTTGGTTTGGCGGTGGTGGTGGTGGTGCTCTTCGCCACAGGCATCCTCGTCACCCATTTTTTCGGCAAAACGCTTTTGGGCTGGTGGAATAGCCTGCTCAATCGCGTTCCGGTGGTGGGCGGTGTGTACAAATCGGTCAAACAAATTAGCGATACGGTACTCTCCGACTCGGGCAACGCATTTAACAAAGCGGTATTGGTAGAGTTTCCGCACCAAGGCGCCTGGACCATCGCTTTTCAAACAGGCGCCTCACATGGTGAGCTTTCTGCCAAAATGGGGGGTGAATTTATAAGCGTTTACGTGCCCACCACTCCGAACCCGACTTCCGGCTACATGATCTACGTTCCCAAATCCAAAGTAAAAGACTTAGACATGACGGTCGACCAAGCGTTGAAAACCGTCATTTCGATGGGTGTGGTCGGACCAGAAGCGGCATTGCCCACCCCCGCAGCGCTGGCGCACAATTCCAACCCAAATAATCGAAATTAACTGGGTGGGCCGCGCGGGGGCTGGACTTGCGTGACGCCCCCCCGCCACAAAAATTTCCTTTTTGTATTTTTCCGGCGCAATGTAAATTTGTGCGAGAGCTCTCATGAGAACGAACTACTCTGGTCTGATTGACCAAAAATATTTAGATCAAGTCGTCACCCTCGTTGGCTGGGTGCATCGTCGCCGCGACCACGGCGGCGTTATTTTTGTGGATTTGCGTGACCGCGAAGGCGTGGCGCAAGTAGTCATCGACCCTGATCGCCCCGAAGCCTTCAAACACGCCGAAACCTTACGCAACGAATATTGCATCAAGGTCGTCGGCAAAGTGCGCGCCCGCCCCGAGGGCACGGTAAACAAAGATATGGTTTCTGGCGGCATTGAAGTATTTGCCCACGAAATTGAAATCTTCAATGCTTCGCAAACGCCGCCGTTCATGATTGATGAAGAAACGGTGAGCGAAGAAGTGCGGCTCAAATACCGCTACCTCGATTTGCGCCGCCCGATGATGGCGAAAAACCTGCAATTGCGGGCGAAAGTGTCGTTCGCTGCGCGGGAATATTTGAACGAACGTGGCTTTCTCGATGTAGAAACGCCCGTGCTTTACAAGAGCACGCCCGAGGGCGCGCGCGAGTTTCTCGTGCCTTCGCGCATCCACGACGGCCAGTTTTATGCGCTCCCGCAATCGCCACAATTGTTCAAACAATTGTTGATGGTGGCAGGCGTTGATCGGTATTACCAAATCGTGAAATGCTTCCGCGATGAAGATTTGCGCGCAGACCGCCAGCCGGAATTTACCCAGATTGATATCGAAACTTCATTCCTAAACGAGCATGAAGTGCAAGACATGATGGAAGGCTTGGTGCGGCACATGTGGAAGGTAGGCTTAGGCGTAGAACTGCCGAAATTCCCGAAACTGCCCTACTCGGAAGCGATGGCGAAATATGGCAGCGACAAGCCGGATTTGCGCGTAAAGCTTGAGCTCACAGAGCTCACCGACGTGATGAAAACGGTGGACTTCAAAGTGTTCCGCGGCGCAGCGGACATGAAAGACGGCCGCGTATGTTGCTTGCGCGTGCCCGGTGGCGCGAAGATTTCTCGCAAAGAAATCGACGACTACACGGCCTTCGTCGCCATCTACGGCGCGAAGGGTTTGGCGTGGATCAAAGTCAATGACGTAACGAAATTAAACGAAGAAGGTTTGCAAAGCCCAATCATTAAATTCCTCACGCCCGACTCGATTGCGAAAATTATCGAGCGCTCCGGCGCGCAAAGCGGCGACATTATTTTCTTCGGC
>JANMDS010000503.1:0-3575 GCA_031376405.1 Betaproteobacteria bacterium | reverse complement strand
CGCTGGCCTTGATGAGCACCACGAAATGATTCATGTCCCAATGCAGGATGCAAGGCGCAGCCAACTGCGGCAGCTCTTCCAGCTCCAAGCGCAGCGGACGGGAAGAAAGCTCCAGCGAAGCGGCATATTGCATCAATTGCGCTAGGGTTGCGCCCTTGAGCGAAACACTAAACCGCTGGCGAAGCGCGGCCAAATCGGTGCGAAAACCAAAATGGTTCGCCACCATCGTTAAGCAGGCGATGCCGCACTCCGCCGCTTCCGTTTGCAAAACGGGGCGTTGTTTGGGTTTGAAGAGGCTTAGGTTGAGGAGGGCGGTGGTCATTTTGACAATGCCCCAATGGGGTATACTTTTTTGCAATGTTGACTATCTCTGAAACTGCCACGTTCCGTCAAACCGCCCTGGCAATTTGGACGCAGGAAGAACTCGACGAACTCATCGCAGCGCTCGCTCACACGCCCGATGCCGGGGATGTAATACCGGGCTCTGGTGGCTTGCGTAAAGTGCGGTGGCCCGTAGGCGGACGAGGGAAGCGTGGCGGCGCGCGCGTGATTTACACCACCATCGCGGCAGACGGCGTAGTGTGGCTTTTGATTGCTTACACAAAGGCGAAATTTGATAATCTGCCTCTTGCAATTTTGAGAAAGTTGAAAAATGAAATCCAAAGTGATTGACCCTGAAATCGCCGCGTTTGGCGAAATGCTGCTAGGCTCTGTGAAAGAGATGAAAGCGGGTAAATCCGCAAAAAAAACGCTGGTGAAAGCCTCACCGGTAGTGGAGGCGCGGCTCACAAGCGGACTCTCGCAAGAGCGCTTCGCGGTGTTGCTAGGCATTTCCGTGCGCACTTTACAGAAGTGGGAGCAGGGGCAGCGCGAGCCATCTGGCGCCGCGAAAACGCTAATTCGCATTGCGCAGAAACATCCAAAGGTATTGATTTCGTTGTCCACATAATTTTCTACCTGCGCTTGTAAATCGCAGCGAGCACGGCCCGCCCCCACCGACAAATGGACTCAAGGGTTTTCAGCCATAGGACGCGCGCCGAAATGGCAGATGCCATTGCCGCATACCGCGAATTTAAAGCCAACGACGATGGCTTTCGTGTGTCGAGCGCAATTGTGGACGGCATGCTCGCTGGCGAACACGCTCTATTTTCGTGGCGCACCGAGCGCGGCCTCACGCTTGATGCGCTGGCCGAAAAATCGGGACTAAGCAAAGCGTACCTCTCCCAAATTGAATCTGGCAAGCGCGCGGGCACAACTAAAACAATGCGTGCGATTGCGAAGGCGTTGAAGGTGCCGTTGGATGTATTGGTGGATTGAGTTCAAGCTACGCTCCTTTCGTGGCGGATCAATATGGCCAAGTGGATATTTAGGGCGATTGACACTAAAGATTGTTGCCGTTTTTTTACTGTTCATCAAAATGTACTTTAGAAAACATCCACTAATTTGAGTTCGCTTTGGGTTCCGCTTTTTCCGCGACTTTGAGGAGTTGCAATGTTTTTGTAAGCCCGAAAAACAATATTGCTAGATAACCGCCACCGTAAATGATCGAGCCCGCCAATGCCATCACGATTACAGTGCACGCGATATCAACAACAAGAATTTTTCACAACGCACGCAATCGAATCGGAGAGTTTCTTTTTAAGAACAAAGTCCCATAGACTATGCCCATAGCTAGCTGTGCAGCGAGGCCAAAGATAGTTGCGTAATCTAAGCTCGCAAAATTCACTTGCACCCAGATGAGAGCGATTGTTCCGAGCACGAGCCCAACCGCATTTAATGCGAACAAAATGGCGACTAGCGGATAAAGCGTTTTTATTGTCATAAAGTGGGATAGGGTTGACGCTAGGGGTGCTTACAAATCGCATCCGTAGCCAGCAAAGCTCGATTCAGTCGTGTTTCTCCCGACGGAAATCGCAGCACCCGCGACGCTATCATCCGGCGCGGCAACGATCTCCTTAGCTGCTGCCTCATCCAAGATGGGGAAGCTGCGAACGGCCGCACAGGAGAGTCCTGTTTGATTTCGAAATTTCATTTTTAAACTGCCTTAAACAAGCTAAATTTGTTAAAAACGTATGAGTACTCATCGCAGTTTTGATTCAGACATGGTGCGTCCGTATCTGCGCTGCGCGTTTTATTGGCGTTAATTACAATGCGATTCAACCGCGTGACGCGCTCAAATTGCGTCAGTACATTCTTCCTGCCAGGAACGATAGCTACTTGACACAATTTGCATCGGCAATAGTGGTGCTTCTAATTTCATATCCCGCCTGCAAAAGTAAGTTTTTAATTCCGGTTTTGCCACCCAAATGATTCGTCCCTAGTACAACCACATGTGCCCCATCACCCAAATCCTTCAGGCGCCTGACCCAATGCGCATGGGGTAGCTGTAGCAAGCTAGCGCCGAATGGATTGCTAAATTTTCTCTTTTGAATTTTGTCGGCCAATTCAAACACTGCTTCGAAATCGCCAACGAAATTTAGCCGAGCTAGCATTTCAATTTCTTTGCTAAAGTTTTGATCGTTGCTTGGCGCGTTTGAAATCGCTGACAAAAGTCCGTTAATGATTGTTGTCCAATCACTGGCCTTTAATGAACCGAGCACCTGACCATGATCCTCTCCATGAGATATGGGGCGCACTCGTAATCCTTCTCGACGGGCAATTTCCGAAAAGCTAACTTCCAGTGGCGGTTCGATTCCCACGCGGGATCCAGACGGTAAAAGTGGGAGCCCAAGTAGCGTGTAGTAAATCGCAACCGCTGGCACAACCGCTACGTCGTTTGGGCTTACGTTGCGATTAAAGCGTTTGGATAGCAACGCTGATATGCGAGCGATCTCAGGCTCCGACAAGACGTTTCCAGAAAGCAGTGTGGGCCGTGGCAGACCATCCACCAGCGCCTTACCCCATGCCCGAGAATCCTCGAATTCAACAGCAACAGATTTGAAGCACGGGCTAAGCGCTACAGCTGGGTCTCGCCCACTTTTTGATGTGGACAAATGAGTACTACCAAAAACAAACAGAGTCTGAGTTCGTGTTTTCGCGACAAATCCCCGTTGCTCTCGTTGTGCGGAATTACTGACCCGTGGCCACAGCACCAATAAAAGAGATAGCAGCCACAAAGCAAGCAGTCGGCTAGTTACATTTGGTGTAGTCCTGCCTGATTCCGCGGTTAAATGGTGGCCAGGGGTATTAGGGGTACGTCCCCAATTACTCGCAATTACTCGCACGACTCTGAGCTTTTGCATTTCACGCGCCTTTTAATCGTTTCCTCAAGGATTGATCCTTTGAAATACCAAAGTGCGAAAAGCAAAACACCGATCGCTTGCATTGCACTCTGCCTTTGCGATTCAGAAAAGAATTCTCGCGCGCAATGTAATGTTGCCGTGTCCACGATTTGACAGGATGATCCAACATGAATCGCAAGGTTGTGTGCAGAGTGGAAAAAAGTCACAGGTGCAATTGCAAATTCCGTCCGAATATAGAGACTGCCCAGAATTAGACCGACGAAAACTAGAGAGAAAATAGATCCCACGGAGGCTCCAAAATGGAACAATCCAAATACCAATGAAGACCCCACC
>JANMDS010000467.1:0-5100 GCA_031376405.1 Betaproteobacteria bacterium | reverse complement strand
ACTAAGAAAAAAGGCTATTCATGAAACAACTCCTCCTCGCAGCCGCCAGTGCTGCCGTAGTAGCGTCCACCGCGGCATTTGCCCAAGCGCCAAGCGGCGAATGGAAAGGTGCAGTGAGCTTGGGCGCGTCGTTTTCCCAAGGCGCAACCGGCCCTAGCTCTACTAATATCGGCTTGGGGGCAGACGCGAGCCGCACCACCACGATTGATAAAACCGCGCTCTACATCACCACGATTTACGGCAAAGCCGCTGGTGTAACTTCAGCCGACAATATTAAAGCTGGCGCGCGCTATGAGTGGAATTTGTCCCCACAAGCGTACGCATTCGGCTCGCTCGATCTCGAGCGCGATGGCGTGATAGACCTCAACTTGCGCACTGCGGTTGGGTTGGGCGCTGGCTACTATTTCGTGAAAAGTGATCCACTCACGTTTACCGTATTTGGCGGTATCGGCTACCGCAACGACAAGTTCGACAAGCGCACTGACAATGCCACCGAGATCATCTTGGGCGAAGAGTCTAACCACAAACTCTCCGATGGCATGAGCTTCAAACAGCGTTTGGTGGTGTACCCAAACCTGACCGAGTCGAGCAATTGGCGTGCAGCGTTCGATGCCAACTTGGCCGTAGCACTTAATGCAGGTTGGAATTTGAACCTAACGTACATTGATCGATACAACAATACGGTGGCTAAAGGCGAGCGCAAGAACAGCGCTACGTTCCTGATCGGCGTTGGCTCAAAGTTTGGCAAGTAAGCCTTAGCGCAAATAGAAATACTCTAGACAAATCAATTGCCTGCTGTTGTATTTTCGTGTTGATAGTTGGACACACTTACTGTCCGTATCAAAACAACACTACACATTTCTGTAGTAATCAGGCGCAGATTAGTCAATAATTACGCCATACTCTTACGAATTTCAGTCCCTTTGCGTGTTTGAAGACCACGTTTCCAAGTGATGTAAGAGGGTAAAAGAGGAAAGCCCGGCGCGAGCCGGGTTTTTTTTATTCATATTTTGTTTCATTAAATCAACAAGATAGAGCGAAGAGCCCCGACTTCAGAAAGACAGATTATGCAATCTTGGATGATTACCTTGGCGGTGCTCGACCTGCTGGCAACGCTATCTCTCCTGGCAATGTGCAAGCGCATGAACGGCACCCGAGTGGCCAGCCCTGGGCTTACGTTTGGCTTGCTATTCATACTCTTGGGCGCCGTTACTTTTGGAGGAATGAACGAAGCCGGGCAATTTTTGATGGGCGGTTTTTCAATGAATGAGGCAACCAAGCTGGAAGTAAAAACGGCCATTCAGGAGCTCACGCGTTGGCGCGATTTCATCTGGACCACGCAGGTGATGATCGGCACGGCGCTGATCGCGCGCTGGGTAATGGATTAGCGCTTAGGCGGCAAATACCTGCGGCGCAAAACAGGGCATTTTTCGGAATTATCTCCCCAAAATTAGCCTCCGATGTACGACATTTCCACCTTGCGCTGCTTCGCCGTTTCGGCGGTACGGATTTCGCTGTAATTATCTGTGCGCGCGCTCCAAACGCCCACCAGCAAACCGAGCATTTCTTCGTCCGACGCGCCTGCGCGCAACATCGCGCGAAAATCCACACCCCGTTCGGCGAATAAACAGGTGTAAAGCTTGCCATCGGTGGAGAGTCGGGCACGGGTGCAGGTTGCGCAAAAGGCTTGGGTTACCGAGGAAATCACGCCGATTTCGCCGCTGCCGTCCACATAGCGCCAGCGCTCCGCCACTTCGCCTTCGTAGTTCGCGTGCGCCACCTCGAGCGGGCTCCATGCAGAAATTTTTTCTACCACTTCTGCGCTCGATACTACCGAGCCCATTTCCCAGCCGTTGGTCGAGCCCACGTCCATAAACTCAATGAACCGCGCGATGTGGCCGCTACCTTTGAAATGCCGCGCGAAATCGACAATACCCTGATCGTTCACCCCGCGCTGCACCACCATATTCACCTTCACGCCCGCAAAGCCCGCGCGCGTAGCCGCATCAATGCCCGCGAGCACTTCGGCCACGCCGACATCCATATCATTCATGCGCCTAAAAATCGCATCGTCCATCGAATCCAAGCTCACCGTAATGCGATGTAGCCCTGCGTTTTTGAGGGCGGCGGCGTGCTTTGTGAGCAACGAGCCGTTGGTGGTAAGGGTAATCTCCAACCCGCCAATTGCCACCAACATCTCAATCAATTTCGGCAAATCCCGTCGGAGCAACGGCTCACCGCCGGTGATGCGGATTTTTTCTACACCCACGCGCTTGGCGAGCGTAGCCATCCGCACGATTTCTTCAAACGAAAGCAAATCCGGTTGCGGCAAAAACTTATAGCCCGGCCCGAATACATCTTTCGGCATGCAGTATGTGCAGCGGAAATTACATTTATCCGTCACCGAAATGCGCAAATCGTGCAGCGCGCGGGCACGTGTATCCCGCAGCTTGCCCTCAGCTAAGGCCAGTGCTACCGCGCTCTTGTCGGCCGCATGCCCAGCACGAGCGTCTACGATGGGGATAATTTTTGGCATAGCCGATATGTTACGTGAAGCGGGTTTTTTCAGGAGATAAGTTGTAGAAAGGGGTCTTTTTGCGCCGCAGGTATTTGATTGGAATTACCAAATTGACAGGTCTGCCCACAACCGAGCGGTCACGGGACTAATTGGTGAGCTTTGGAAAGCTTCGTTTCGATTTGCCGAACTGTTTCTCTGAGTTTTATTGAAGGGATAGGCGGGGAGTAAAAATAGCCTTGCATTTTTGTACACCCTAGCTCGACCAGTAGATCTTGCGTTATTGCGTCTTCGACGCCCTCGGCGACGACATCTACGTTAAGTTTTCTCGCTAGTTCAACCGTATGGCGCACGATAAATCCGCTATTTTGGCTATGGCATAGATCGCAAATGAATCGTCTTTCAAGCTTTACACAGTGCACGGGTAAGTCTTGAAGGTACGCCAACGAGCCGTATCCCGTTCCAAAATCATCAATTGAGAGTCGCACTCCTTTTTCTCGAAGTTGACGGACTACCAAATTGACACGATCAATCTCATCAATCGCACTTAACTCCGTAATTTCAATTTCCAACATTTCGGGTGTAAGACCATAGGTATCAAGCAGATTTTGGACATCGTCAACAAATCGGGAATCCGATAAATTTCGCGTTGAAACGTTGACTGCTACGGGCAACCTCAAGCCACCGCGTAGCCAATCTGCACATTGCTCGAGCGACTGTGCCAACATTGAATTAGTTAGATCCCTTATTAGTTCGGTCGTCTCTATTTGAGGTATGAAACTAAACGGTAGGATCATGCCACGGACGGGGTGTAACCACCTTACGAGAGCCTCTGCCCCGATCACGCGTCCACTTGCCAGATCAACTTTTGGTTGAAAAAAAGGTACCAGTTGCCCCTGGAGAATCGCCGCTGAAACTTCACTCAAGAGCTGCGAAGTACTGACCGACGTACCCATCAACTCCGCAGAATACAGCTCCACGCGAGAAAGACGTCGCTTCGCAACCCGCATGGCGGCATCGGCGGCTTCTAACAGACTTGAAAAATCTGCAAGTTCGACTGAGTGCAGTGCGACCCCGATACTTGCAGCAACCTTAAGATTTTCAGAATTCTGAACAGGAAATGGCGCATTGAAACACTCCTGAAGCCGCCAAGCGCGACCAACCGCTTCGTCACGGACATCCAGGGCAGCCAAGACGGCAAACTCGTCCCCACCAAGCCGAGCAACTAAATCACTCGGGTGGGCTATTTCGCGCAACCGACTCGCAACTTGGCGGACAATCTCATCTCCCGCAGGGAATCCGAATGCGCTATTCACGCCCCTAAATCGGTCAAGGTCGATAATCATCAAAGCGAAACATGGGCTCGGCAGCGATCCGGACTTCACCTTTAAATCAAAGTGCTTCTCGAGTTGTCTTCGATTGGCCAGCAAACTCAGATGATCCGTTTGAGCTTGGTGCTTTAGTGAGATTGATTTCGCTTGAATGTTTTTGACAAGTCTCTGAACTCGTACCCAGATCAGCATCGCCATTACGGCACTCGCCACGAAAGTCACTACTAAGTCAATCGACCAGGAGCTTTGGGACTGAATCATGGCGACGATTGGCACGGCAAGCGTAGAGACAGCGAGCAATCGTAGACAACCATTGGAGCGGGATACCTCGCTCTCGCTCACGATCAGAGCGTTTCGCGCGCTTGGATGCAGCGTCGCGGCGCCCCAAAAAACATAGGCTAACAGCCAGAAAATCACTACATAAGGTGGCGGTTGCCCGATACTCATTTGGTAAATATGATACGAGATTTCTCCTACCGTATAGCAAAGTGTGCCGAGGACCAGCAGTCGAAATGAAGTTGTTACGTTTAAAAGCAGCGTACTAGACCAAACAAGCCCACTCAGCACGGCAAAACATGCCAGCGGGTAAAGCATTCTTATCAGTGGTGTAGTCGGGATTGCGAGTTGCGTATTGGAAATTGTAGGCAAAACAACCAATTTCCAACCGATTATTGCAAGCCCCATTAGCACCGCCATCCCGTCAATCATACCGTTCCACGATCGACTTTTAAATCCAGATTTGCAAAGCAGGATGGTGAAAACTATGAACAAAATATAGGATGCTAAATACCAAACATCTGCATCAGAAACCCGCATGTAGCCGGTGGCATTTTGAGCTATGCGATGCGAACTCAAAATTCCAACCAAAATCGCTACGCGTGCGCAAAAAAACACGTACCAGATCGTTGTCCGCTCAGGCTTATTGAGCAGGATCCCAACCATTGAGGCAACAAGCCCTAATCCAATCACGATTAAAAATAAGTAGTCATCGGGATTGAAGCGGACGCGATACAAGTGCGCGAGTGTCAGCGCAATTGCTAGCGAGCCGTAGATCCAGAATAACCGTACATGCGACTTCATTGAAAGCGTCGTTTTATTACGCATATTAAGTCCTCCTCCAGCTATCGGTCTGACTTCAACTTAGAAGACGCAGACCCTTAAGCTCGCAGTGCAATCATAACGTTAAATTTCGCGTTAGCCCGCGAACTTTACTCATCTTCATCGATAACTCTATGACTTTGCAACGAAGGTGCA
>JANMDS010000431.1:0-14979 GCA_031376405.1 Betaproteobacteria bacterium | reverse complement strand
GATATCGCCTGAAAATGCCGTTTTAGCGCCGCAGGTATTTTGACTACATCTAAACGCAGTCAACGCCTGCAAGCGGACATCCGTTAAATATGCTGCAATGAGTTTCGCAACCCATTTTTTATAGGATTCGCCCATGAACCTTCGGATTCTTCTCGCCTTCGCCGCGACCACCGCCCTTGCAGGCTGCGCGGCGCTCAATTCCCCGCCTCCGCGCGCCTTTGCGCCCGATGAAATCATTGCACTGTCTACCAAAGCGGGCGCGACGCCGGCGGCGGTGGTCAACACGCTGAAAGAAAGTCGCGCCTACTATGCGCTGCCCGCCTCCGAGCTCGCGCGCATAAGCAAAGCCGGCGTGTCCGATGAAGTGCTGAATTATTTGCAAGCTTCGCAGCTAGAAGCCACACGCCAAGCCACGCTACAGCAAGCGCGGCTCGAATCCCCGTTTTGGTACGGCCATTTTTATGGCCCGCGCACGTGTTGGCGTGGCGGGCGCGGCTGGGTGACGTGTATTTAAGTTCGCCACCGCACACGCTTCGGTGAAATACCTGCGGCGCAAATCAGGCACATTTTCAGCTTTATCTCCCCAGAAAACGCGGTTTTAGGCGATTTGCCTCACCGCGTTTTTTATTGCGGGTATTCGCTTATAGCGAACCCACGTTACACCTAACCAACTTGCCTACAATCGCATGAATCTCATGGAGAAATCCTCATGCATTGCTGCGCGTACTACAACTTATCGGGCCACGAAGGTGATCCATCGTTTACGGTAGATGTAAACCAATTTACGTTCGGGCGGGGCGCTTTAAACGAAGTGGGCGATCACGCCCGCGCGTTGGGTATGAAGCGCGTAGCGATCATGACGGACGCTACGGTGGCGAAATTGCCTGTGTTAGCGCAAGTGAAAACCAAGCTTGCGGCGGCGGGGATTGATGCTGTTGTGTACGACGAGTGCGTGGTGGAACCTACGGATGCAAGTTTTCAAGCTGCAGGGAATTTCGCGCGCGAAGGCAAGTTCGATGGCTTTATCTCTCTCGGCGGCGGTAGCGTGATGGACACCGCCAAAGCGGCGAATTTGCTGGCAACGTACCCTGATGAATTTTTAGCGTATGTGAACGCGCCCATTGGTCAAGGCAAAGCAGTTCCTGGCGTGCTCAAGCCGCACATCGCTTGCCCAACCACCATTGGTACGGGGAGCGAAGTTACCGGCGTTGCCATTTTTTATTTGAGTGCGATGCAAGCCAAAACCGGCATGATCTCGCGCCATCTTTTGCCCAGTAAAGCGATCATCGATCCGGATGTGGCGAAAAGTTTGCCTGCTGGCGTGATCGCGGCCAACGGGTTCGATGCCATTTCGCATTCCCTCGAAGCCTATACGGCCCGCGCCCACAGCACCCGCGCGCCCGCTGCCAGCGGCGCATTGCGCCCAATGAACCAAGGCGCAAATATGTGGAGCGACATGGGTGCTCGCGAGGCGCTGCGTTTGCTCGGGCTCTATCTGGAGCGCGCAGTAACGGACGCGAGCGACAACGAAGCCCGCGAAAAAGTGATGTTTGCTGCAACCGTTGCGGGCATGACTTTTTCCAACACCGGTTGCCACTTGCCCCATGGCATGAGCTATGCCGTGGGCGGGCTCATCCAAACGGCGAACAAAGATTTCAAAGCGCCCATTGGCTACCCGCAAGCCAAGGCAATGGTGCCCCACGGCATGGCCGTTGTGCTCACCGCGCCTTCGGTGTACCGGTTCACCGGTTGCGCCTGCCCCGAGCGGCATTTAGAGGCAGCGCGGGCGTTGGGGGCGGACACCACGGGCGCTACGCCAGACGATGCGGGCGAGATTGTGGCCAAGCGCTTAATCGGCATCATGCAGCGGGTACAGTACCCAAATGGTTTACGGGATGTGGGTTACACCGAGGCTGATGCGAGCGCGCTCGCCGAGCGGGCATGGCCGCAAAAGCGGGTGATCGACAACGCGCCACGCCTGACCAAAAAAGAAGATTTGGAAGCGATATTCCGAGCTTCTATGCGCTACTGGTAGGCGGGTGTTACGGGTTTGCGAGCCAGAGGCTTACTTTTTCTGAGCGCACCACTTGCCCAGCGCGGCGTACTTCGGCAGACGCTTTGATTTCGCCTTGCGCACCGGTGTAAAGCACATCGATTTGAATCTCTTGCCCACCGGCCACATCGCTCACCCGAACAGATGCCGCTTTCCCCGCCAGCACAACCAATCGCGGCTTGGCGATCACGTTGCGGCCAGTAGGATCCACCACAATCATTTCAAGCTCAGCGCTTGCGCCATCTTGGCTGGCGCGGGCATCTAAGCTCAGCATGCGGTCTTTGGCTGGCATGCGGGCCGATTGAGCGTTTGCAACGTTTAACAGCAAAGCCGCAGCGGCTATTGCAATGAGTTGAAGGGTTCGCATGATGAGAGTTCTTTCAAAAAATAGTTGCTGATTCAGCGTCCGAAATTATTTGTCTTCGTCGTCATCTTTGCCATAGCTGCCTGAGATGATGGTGAGTTGCGGCGCGAACGCAGCGACCAGTGCTTTTGCAAAGGGCAAGATGCCCGCGACGACTTCCGAAACGGCAGACTTGCCATCTTCACTCACGATTTTTTCGGCAATCGCATTCTCAAAACGTGCTTTTTGCTCCGCGGGTACGAGCGCGCGCGCGCGCGCGATCACGTGAGCGAGTGCTTCGCCTTCGGTGGTGAACGATTGCGCCGCCGTAGTGGTCAGACCAGAGCCTTCGAGAACGGTTATTTTGCGTGTCATGTTAGTTCGAGCGAAACGATATTCTGTAACTCAGAAGTGTAGCCCGCGAATCGTCACGCGCGGTGGCAATCCGTCGCACGGTCATTGCAATCTGACCGCTTGCACTTATATTACGCGCTATGGGCAATTTTGCTCGTTTTTTCTGAACTTTGGGGGCACTTTTATGGCTGACTACGACAACAACACACCGGCAATCACCAAACCGTTGAATTCGAACGTGCTCATGTTCGCACACATTATTTACGGCATTTTCGCCTTTAGCGCCATTTCCGCTGCCTCATTCGTAGGCTTGCTCGTCTCGTTCGTCGGTTTCGTAGGTGTGGTGATGGCCCACGTTTTTAAAAGTGATGCACAAGGCACCTGGCTCGAATCCCACTACAACTGGCTTATCAAAACGTTTTGGTGGAGCTTTGCCATCGGCCTCATCGGTTGGGTGTTCGCGGTGACCATCGTAGGCATTGTTGTCGCCATCCCGCTTTGGGCCATATTGTTCGTGTGGACGGCGTATCGCTTGATTGTCGGCTGGCTCGCGCTCTTTCGTGAAAAACCCATCAGCTAGACTTTTCTTCTCGTTGCCCCAGAACCGCGCCGTAGGGAATGATTTTTATACCAATACCTGCGGCGCAAAAACGGCACATTTACGACTTTATCTCCCGTAAAAACGCCCATTCCACCGCTTTCTCGAGTACACCAAACGCTTGCGGCGCGCGCGCATGGTTGAGGATGCCGATGTAGATGAGCGTGCGGCCATCGTTGCGGCGCAAATAGCCTGCAAGCGAGCGCACGTCGTTTAACCCGCCAGTTTTCAGCGACGCGCTGGCTTTGGCCTCGGAGTTCGCAAATCGTTGCGAGAGCGTGCCGTCTATGCCCGCAATCGGCAGGGATGCGATGAAATCGTTGGCGTGCGGTTTGGTCAGTGTTTTGCGCAAAAGCGCGGCAAGCAGGTTGGCGCTCACGCGTTCATCACGCGAAAGCCCCGAGCCATTTTCCAAAACCAATTCGCGCGTATCGATGCCTTCTTTTTTGAGCCACGTAACAACAGATTTCGCTCCGCGCGATGCCTGCGCTGGCGAGCCGTTTTGCGCGCGATCAATGCCTAGCAATAGGTGTCGCGCCATCACGTTATTGCTAAATTTGTTTACATCGTTCACCGCTGCGGTGAGCGGGAGCGAAACGTGCGTATCCAACACCTGCGCGTTGGCGGGGACGGCTCCAACGCGAATGCCGCCCATCCATGCTGCACCGCCCACGCGCTTCCACAGCCAACGCACGCTGCCCTCGAAAAACGCCTCGTGAGAAAGCAGGCTTACAAACCACTCGCGCTCTCCGCAACTTGCGGCGTAGCTGCCGGAAAAACTTACGCTCGCTTGGGTGGGTGTGTCGTCGAAATTTGCGCTTAATTTCGCCTTCCAATCGCCACACGCGCCATGCGTAAGCTTCACATTCGAAACGAGCGTTACGCCTTCTGGGAACGGTTCAGGGCTAATTCGCACTGCATTGTCAGCGAGCTGAGGCACGACCTTGAATCCGGCGGCCTTGAAATTAAACAACATGGCATCGGGCGTTACGTTGTACGGGCGCAATGGAGAGCGGTCAAACGCGGCAACATCGTTGGGCATCGCGGCGAACACCGATTTATCGATGACCACACCACCGCGCAACTCGCTGATACCTTTTTCGCGCAACCGAACAAATACGCGCTCTAAGTCTTCCCACGTGATTTTGGGGTCACCGCTGGCTCTGATATAGAGCGGGGAGGTGAGCACACCATTTTCCGCGTTGGATGTCGTTAAAAATTCCGTTCGCCACGTAAATTGCGGCGTGAGCAGATCGAGCGCAGCAGCGGTGGTGACGAGCTTCATGACCGACGCTGGGTTCATTGGCTTATCTGGTTGGTGCGAAAGCAATGTGGTACCGGATTGCGCATCCACAATCAAAAAACTCGCGCTCGATTGTGGAATGCCTACGGCTTTCAACGCATTGGCAATTTCGTGGGGGAGAGCAGATTGTGCGAAGCTGTTCGTAGCGGATAGCAGCGCAAAAAGCCAGAGCAAAAGTTTGTGCATCAGGCAACCTCGCGCACAAGGCTAAGCGTAACCTGCGCCAGTTGCGCGATTTCGTCGTCGTTTAAGCAGTAAGGTGGCATCCAATACACCGTGTTGCCAATCGGGCGCAGGAGTACGCCCCGCTGCATCGCGTGCGCGAACGCTGCGCGCGTGAAATCTTTTTTCTGTGTGTCTATATCGAAAGCCCAAATCATCCCGCATTTGCGGTGCTTTTTTACGCTTGCTTCGCGTGCAATATCGTCTGCATAGGCGCTGAATATTTTTGCCCGCTCCGTATTGCACGCAATCACGTTTTCGTCGGTGAAAATCCGCAATACCTCTCGTGCCGCCGCGCAGGCAAGCGGGTTGCCTGTGTAAGAGTGCGAATGCAAAAAACCACGGGTCACATCTTCGCTATAAAACGCGTCGAACACGTTGCCCGTTGTCATCACTGCGGAGAGGGGCAAGGTGCCGCCCGTAATACCTTTTGACAAGCAAAGCATGTCCGGCGTAATCTGGGCTTGTTCGCAGGCGAAGAGCGTGCCAGTCCGCCCGAAGCCGGTCATTATTTCATCCGCGATGAAGTGCACGTTATGCTGCGTACACAACACATAGCTTTCGCGCAGGTAGCGCGCGTCGTGCATCGCCATCGCGTTCGCACCTTGCACCAAGGGCTCTACGATGAACGCTGCGATATCGCGGGCGTGTTCACCCAGCATCGTAGCAAGCGCGGCTATCGCGGCGTCCGTGCCCACAACCGCTGGGTTCGCCACGATTAGATTTTCTTTCAACATCGCCGAGTACGCAGCCCGAAAAAGCGGCACGTCCGTTACCGCCAACGCGCCGACGGTTTCGCCGTGATAGGCACCGGCGACGCTTACGAATTTAGATTTACCGCTGTGCCCCGCGAGCTGCCAATAGTGCACGCTCATTTTCAAAGCAATTTCGGTGGCGCTCGCACCATCGCTTGCGTACATGACGTGCCCCAAACCCGCTGGCGCAACGGCGGCGAGTGCTTCCGCAAGCTCCACTGCTGGTGCGTGGGTGAAGCCTGCAAGCATCACATGATCGAGCGTATCGAGTTGCGATGCAATGGCGCTTTTGAGACGCGGATGACCATGCCCAAAAAGGTTGGTCCACCACGAGCTCACAGCGTCTAAATAGCGCTTGCCTTCGAAATCAACGAGCCAGGCACCCTCGCCACGAGCGATAGGTACGAGCGGTAGCCGCTCATGGTGTTGCATCTGGGTACACGGATGCCAGACGGCGGCGCGTGAGCGTTCCATCCAACGGTTGTTTAAATTATCTGCTGGCATCCGTGCATTTTGCCTCCAAATTGCGTCACAATTCAGGGATGAGTCGGGAAATCCTTCAATACGAAAAGCCAAAGTACGTGCCAGTGCTGCGCGAGTTGGTGACGGTTGTTCAACGGTTTGAAAAATTTTCGGCCGACCACATTCTTACGCTCGGCTACACCGCACCCCAGTTCGATATCATCGCCACACTGGGCAACACCGACGGCATGACGTTTAAAGAGCTTGGCTACAAAACACTGATTACCAAAGGCACACTCACCGGAGTTGTTGATCGGCTCGAAGCAAAAGGATTGGTCAAACGGATATCAGTTGCCGAAGATGCCCGTAAAACAATTGTTCGGCTTACGGCCAAAGGTGAGAAGGAGTTCATTCGGGTGTTCCCAGCACATTTGGAGCACTGCCGGGTTGTGTTTGACCGGCTCTGTCCAATGACGCTAGCCCGGCTGGGGCACGATGCGCGAGAGCTTCGCGATGCGTTTGAAGGCATCATTTGCGAATCTGGCGACGATTGATAATTAGTTCTAACTGAGACTAATTGTGCTATGCTGTCACTTGGGTGGTAATTTCTGCATATTTTGGAGATTTATATGAAACGTTTTGTAGTGCTTTTGGCCGTTGCGGCCGCAATGATGTCCTCGCTCGTGTCCGCGCAAATGAAACCCGAAGACGCGATCAAACATCGTAAAGCCGCGTTTAACGTGATTGCTTATAACTTCGGTTCCATCGGTGCAATGGTGAACAACCGCAAACCTTATAACAAAGATGAAGCCGTGCGCAACGCAGCGACGGCCTCTGCGGTAGCGTGGCAACCATATGATTTGTTTTTGCCCGGTACCGATGTGGGCGACACAAAAGCCAAGTCCAACATCTGGAGTGACGGTGCGAAGTTCAAATCCGCTGGCGAAAAGATGCAAACCGAAATGGCGAAGCTGGCAACGGTAGCCCGCGATGGCGACGCGAACGCGCTCAAGGCACAGTTTGGTGAAGTGGGCAAAGCTTGCAAAGCCTGCCATGACGATTACCGCAAAGAGTAAGCGCGCATCGTGATTAAAAAAATACGCGTGTGGGACCTTCCTACGCGCGTTTTTCATTGGGCGCTTGCCGTGTGCGTAATCGGTTTGTTCGCCACAGGGCTTACCGGTGGGAACTGGATTGCCTGGCACGAGCGCTTCGGTTTTTGCGTACTGACTTTGCTGTTGTTTCGCGTGGTGTGGGGCCTAATCGGGAGTGATACCTCGCGCTTTACCGATTTTTTGCGCGGGCCGCGCACACTCTTTGCGTACTTAAAAACCGGCGTGAGTCCCACGCAGGGGCACAGCCCACTTGGCGGGCTTTCGGTGCTTGGGCTGCTCTCACTTTTGCTTTTGCAAGTGTGCACTGGGTTGTTTGTAGATGACGACATTGCGAACAAAGGCCCGTTGGCAGATAAAGTATCGGACGTGTGGGTTGCGTTGGCAACCAAAATCCATCGCATCAACAAATACGTGTTGGGCGCAATGGTGCTGATGCATCTGTGCGCGATTCTCTACTACACGTTTAAGAAGAAACAGCAGCTTGTCGGCCCGATGATTTCTGGTTTGCGCGACGTAGCCCAAACCACGCCAGAGCCGCACGTAAAGAGCGGCATTGCGCCTTGGATCGTGCTTGTGGTGAGCGCGGCGTTTGTATACTGGTTAGTGGCAATTTTTCCGAGATAACTGCGGAAAAGAGCCACTTTTGCGCCGCAGGTATAGTCGCCTGCGACGCAAAACGCTGCTAAGCAGCTGGTTTTTCACCGCCATCATCCATACCTGCGGCAACGATCGAGTAGCCGCAATCCACGTAAGTAATTTCGCCGGTAATCGCGCTGGCCAAATCGCTCATTAAAAACGCCGCCACGTTGCCCACTTCCTCCGTAGTTACATTGCGCTTGAGTGGCGTTGCTTCGGCAACGTGCTTTAACATCTTGCCAAAGCCTGCGATGCCGGCAGCCGCGAGCGTTTTAATGGGGCCTGCGGAAATACCGTTAACCCGTACGCCGGATGCACCCATTCCCACGGCCAAGTAACGCACCGTTGCCTCGAGCGAGGCTTTCGCTACGCCCATCGTGTTGTAGTTCGGCACAGCACGCACGGCACCTAAATACGAAAGTGTAAGCAGCGCGCCTTTGCTGTTGGTCATCAGCGGTTGCGCTCCTTTGGCCAGGGCAGCAAAACTATAGGCGCTGATGTTATGCGCGGTGAGAAACGCCTCCCGCGAGAGCCCATCTAAAAAATTACCACCAATGGCTTCGCGCGGTGCGAAGGCAATTGCATGTACGACGCCATCGAGCGTGCCCCATTCGCTTTTAATCGTCTCAAACGTGCTGGCAATTTCATCGTCTTTGCCCACATCGCAGCTCATTGTGAGCCCGCCGCCGAAATCGCCTACCAAGCGCTCAACCCGCTCGCGCATACCTTCGCCCGCGTAGGAGAACGCTAAAGTAGCGCCCTCACGTTGCATTGCCTTACCGATACCGTAGGCAATCGAACGATTAGAAAGCAAGCCGGTGAGGAGTATTTTTTTGCCCGCTAGAAAGCCCATTGCGCATCCGAAATGTGAGTCTGTAATCACGTGCATTGTAAGACGCTCACGAAGCGAGGGGCGAGTTGCTAGAACGGGTCGCGCCAACGCCTAAGTCGTCACGCATTGTGTTTGGGCGTCGGTCGCGGTTGATTCCACTTATACTGTCCGAAAGTTGTATATATATTTACATAAGAACAATCGTCGAAAGAACGGTCGCAGATGTACTTAACTGCAAATCACCTGGGGGAACACCGATGTCGGCACACGCAAAGCGCTGGTCGTAATTGCTGCCGCGTGGAAAGCTGGGTTTGCCGATGAGCAAGATTCGCCCGGTGGCTCAAAAGCCCGTTAATCCGCCAAGCGAGGTGGCGCTAGAAAGCGCTTCTTCGGCGCTGCAAGGCATTCAAGCGGTGGTCCAAAATACGCCAGGTATTGTGATCGCGTTTGTCGCAATCCTTTCACTCTTACTCTACGTGCTTGGATCTCGGATCACTCCTGGTCAAGCGATCCTTTGGGTGGTCGCAGGTGCGACCGCGTTGGCAATTAGAGCGTGGCCGTATGTTGGGATCGCAACAAAACGTTTTGAGCTTACCGCCGCGAACAGCAACAGGGTGATGGTTTCGGTCGTCGCGGGCGGTATTTTCTTGGGGTTATGTCTGCTGGCCCCGCTGGCATCTTTGTGGCCTCTATTTAGCGGAAACGAGCAGGCCATTTTCGCAGCGGTTGTCGTGGGTTTGCTTTCTGTCGGCGCGCTTTCTCTCATCACGATTCCTCATGCTGCCCCCATTTGGGTGCTTTTGATGAGCATCGTACCCATCAAATTTGCATTGACGTTATCCAATACCGTAGGCCACTATTGGCCATTTTGGCTATTGATCGGCTGGGTGGTGTTGCTTGTTTTCGCCACAAGAAAGCTATCGAAAACGTATCGGGATTTGGTGTTCGCGCGCTCGGAAACGGTTCGTCAAGCCGAAATGGTGGGGTTGCTCCTGCAAGATTTCGGTGAGGAGGCGCGCGATTGGCTCTGGGAAACAGGTGGTGATTGCAAACTGACTTTTGCCTCGGCTCGAATGGCCGACGCATTGGGCACAACGGTCGAATCGCTGCTTGCCATTTCAATTGAAGACGCACTGTGCGATGTAGTCGAGGCCAGCGCAACGCAGGATGTGCAAGCGAAGCAACGAGCCGAGCTCATCCAACGATTTAAACGCCAGCTACCTTTTCGGAACCAAACGGTAGAGTATGTTTCCCGAGGTCAGCACCGCTGGGTATCGCTGAGCGCGAAGCCGCTGCACCGTACAAACGGTGAAGTTGCTGGCTGGCGCGGCACGGGAATCGATGTGACCCAAGAGTTTCAGCGTCAGCGCGAAATGGAGCGTCTGGCCACCATTGATTCCCTTACCGGATTGGCCAACCGATTTTTGCTTTCACAAACGCTCGACGCTATATTTGGTAGCGTTGGCGAAGTCTCGCCTTGCGCGCTTCTCCTGCTCGATTTAGATGACTTCAAGCTCATCAACGATCACTTCGGACACCCCACCGGTGATCGCGTGTTGCAGCTTGTTGCCGAGCGCCTGAACGCCCACGTGCGTGCCGGGCAATTGCTTGCGCGCTTGGGTGGGGACGAATTCGCGCTCGTCGCCCCGGGCGATATTCCACGCACACGACTCGCCGAAATGGCAGAGCGGATTTTGAATTCGATTTCCGAACCCTACGAGGTTGATGGAATATCCATGTCGGTGCGCTGCAGTATCGGCATTGCCATCGCAGGCATCGATGCGCACGATGCGGCCTCGCTCCTAAAGTGCGCCGATCTTGCGCTTTACGCGGCCAAGGGCGCGGGCCGGAACGGGCTTCGCTTCTTTGGTTTCGATATGTACCGACGTGTTGAGGATCGGTTCACACTCGCTGAGGAAATGCGCCGTGCCTTGGATCGCGGCGAGTTTGAATTGGTGTATCAGCCGTTCGTACGCACGCAAACCCATGAGCTCACCGGTTTCGAAGCGCTGGTGCGCTGGAACCACCCTCTGCGCGGCTTGCTCTATCCAGATGAATTCGTTGGTGTTGCGGAGGATACGGGACTCATCACGCGCATCGGCACCTGGGTGTTGCAAACCGCTTGTGTAGATGCGCTAAGCTGGCCCGTGCCGGTGCGTGTTTCGGTCAATGTCTCGCCTGCTCAGTTTGCTGCAACCGATTTGCTGAAAGAAGTAAATGAAGCGCTTCGCCTGAGCGGATTGCCTGCCGGTAGGCTTGAGCTCGAGATCACTGAGTCCGCGCTCTTCTCTGATGGTTCTGCGGCCCGACGCATGATGCAGTCGTTGCGCAATCGCGGCATTCATATTTCACTTGACGATTTTGGCGCAGGCCATGCTTCGCTCAATCATCTACGCACCTTCCCAATTTCCCGCCTGAAGATTGATCGCTCGTTTACCATTGCCGTGGCGGACACCACACGCGAGGGCAACGAAGCGCGCTCCATCGTGCGCGCGGCCATTGAGCTTGCTCGGGCAATGGATTTTGAGTCCACCGCCGAAGGTGTAGAGAATAAGGCGCAGCTTGAGGTGCTCAAAGGCATGTATTGCGATGAAGTGCAAGGGTACGAAATTGCATACCCGATGACTCGGCCCGCGCTCGCCGCCTACTTCGCCGCACTGCCCAAAAAAGTCAATGATGAGGATGATGCGCGCGCGTCGCTGAGTGCTTAAGCTCGCCCTG
This sequence comes from Betaproteobacteria bacterium, assembly GCA_031376405.1. Lineage (GTDB taxonomy): Bacteria > Pseudomonadota > Gammaproteobacteria > Burkholderiales > Casimicrobiaceae > JANMDS01. The sequence continues at coordinate 3,585 of JANMDS010000431.1, read as the reverse complement.
CGATGGGAGGATTTCCGTCATAAGTAAATGGGCGCGCGCAACGTAAACTGATGTTTGTTTTGTCACCCTACCTGCGGCGCAAAATAGCCCCTTTTTAGGGATTATCGCCCGAAAAATGCATGTCTTCCATGACCCCTCCCGAAATTGTTCACGAACTCGATAAACATATCGTCGGCCAAGATGCCGCTAAGCGCGCGGTAGCCATCGCGCTGCGCAATCGCTGGCGGCGGCAGCAAGTGCCCGAGGGGCTTCGGCAAGAAATTACGCCTAAAAATATTTTGATGATTGGCCCCACGGGCGTGGGCAAAACGGAGATTGCCCGACGCTTGGCCAAGTTGGCCAACGCGCCCTTCATCAAAATTGAGGCCACGAAATTTACCGAAGTGGGCTATGTCGGGCGCGACGTAGACACCATCATCCGCGATTTGATGGAAGTGGGCATCAAACAAGTGCGCGAGGCGAGCAAGCGCGCTGTGCGCGACCGCGCGCACGACGCCGCGGAGGAAAAGATCTTGGACGCGCTGTTGCCCCCCGCACGCACAATGGGGTTTACTGAGGAAGCACCACAAGAAGAAAATTCCACGCGGCAAAAATTTCGCAAGCAACTGCGCGAGGGCAAGTTAGACGAAAAAGAGATCGAAATCGACGTCCCTGCGGCGCAGTCGCAAATGGAGATTGTCGCCCCACCGGGGATGGAAGATTTAAGCCAGCAATTGCAAGGCATGTTTGCCAATATGCAGCAAGGCAAGCGCAAAACTGTGAAATTGAAAATTGCCGAAGCGATGAAAATTTTGGTGGATGACGAAGCCTCAAAATTAGTGAACGACGACGACATAAAAGCCCGCGCACTCGAAGCGGTAGAGCAAAACGGCATCGTGTTTTTAGATGAAATCGACAAAATTGCCTCGCGCCAAGATAGTCAGGGTGCGGATGTTTCAAGGCAAGGCGTGCAGCGGGATTTACTGCCGTTAGTCGAGGGCTCCACAGTACAAACCAAATACGGCATGGTGAAAACAGACCATATCTTATTTATCGCAAGCGGCGCGTTCCACTTATCCAAGCCCTCTGATTTGATTCCTGAGTTGCAGGGGCGTTTCCCTATCCGGGTTGAGCTTAAATCGCTGGAAGTGGCAGATTTCGTAAAAATCTTAACCGCTACCGATGCGTGTTTAGTTAAGCAGTACGAAGCCTTGCTCGCCACAGAAAATATTACGCTAAGCTTCGAGCCGGAGGCGATTGAGCGGATCGCCCAAATCGCCTTTCAGGTCAATGAGCGGCAAGAAAATATCGGCGCGCGCCGGCTCCATACCGTGCTCGAAAAACTGACTGAAGAAGTGAGCTACCACGCCGCGCAAAAAAGCGGTGAAACTATCACGCTTAATGTAGCTTATGTCGATGAAAAACTAGGCGCGATTGCCGGTAACGAAAACCTCTCGCACTACATCTTATAGAAAAACCAAAGCGTTGAACGCTAATTTCCTCTTGCGCGTATTTGTGCCTTTTGCACTGGGCTATTTTTTGTCGTATTGCTTGCGCACGATCAATGCCATCATCGCGCCGCAACTCAATAGCGAGCTTTCGCTCAACGCTGCGAGTTTGGGCTTTCTTACCGCAGCCTATTTTCTGCCATTCGCTGCGATGCAAATTCCGCTTGGGCGTTGGCTCGACAAGCACCCGCCACGCAAAGTTGAAGCATTGTTACTGCTCTTCGCAGCGGCGGGGGCGTCTGTTTTCGCGCTCGCCCAGGATTTCACGATGCTCGTGCTCGCCCGCGCGTTGATCGGTGCGGGCGTATGTTGCTGCTTGATGGCGAGCTTTCGCACCTTTACATTGTGGTTACCGAAGGATAAGTTGCCACTCATGAATGGCATTCAATTGGCGGTAGGTAGCATCGGTGCAATTTCAATCACCGCGCCTGCGCAAAAACTGATCCCCGTATTCGGCTGGCGCGGCATGTTCTGGGTGATGGTTGCGTTGCTCATCGTGTGTGCGATCTGGTTGTATTTCTTCACACCCGATCCACCGATCATCGCGACCGACAAAGGCACAACCTCTGCTAAGCAGAGCTCCGTCGCATTTAACGTCTGGAAGAGCCCAATCTTCTGGACACTCGTGCCCTTTGCTGCGCTCAATGCCGCGCACGGCATGTCTATGCAGGCGCTCTGGGCTTCGCCCTGGCTCACTGATGTGGCAGGCGTATCGAAAACTTCGCTCGGGCCTACGCTCGCGCTTGTGAGCGTGGGCATGTTGGTTGGTAACGTCGCAGGCGGGGCGCTCGCCAGTGGTCTTTCGAAACGGGGCATCTTGCCCCATCAAGTGGGAATCGTGCTCTGTGCCATTGCGCTGATTACGCAACTACCGCTTGTCTTTGGTTGGTCTTCGTCTCCCGCGCTTTGGATGATCCTGTTCGGCTTGTTTAATTCATCAGGAAATTTGGTGTTTGCCTCTGCAAATCACTTTTTTGCGCCGCAGGTATTGGGCCGTGTGTTTGCATCGTTTAATTTAGTAATGTTCACGCTCGTGTTCTTCGTGCAGTGGGGCACCGGTTTGGTGGTCAACGCCTTTCCCAAAGCGGGTGGCGGCTACGAAGCGAAAGGCTACACGCTGGCCTTCGGTGCGCTCGCGCTCGCGCAAATCGCAGGGCTCATCTGGTACGCTTTGCGCCGTCACACCCTAAAGCCCATCTCCTAAAAATGCTCGCTCTACGCATCCTCGAAATCATCGCCCCCGTGGTGGGCATCATCGGCATTGGCTATTTCATTGGCCGCCGATGGAACCCAGATATGGCAGTGACCAACCGCATCGCGCTCGATGTGCTGGGACCCATGCTCGTGTTCACCGCTTTGTCGGGCAAAGATTTTGATCTCGCCGCAGGGCTTATGCTCATCCCCGCGAGCATTGCCATCGTATTGGGCTCAGGCGTCATCGCGTGGGGCGTAGCCAAGCTCATGCGAGTTTCCGTGCCGGTATTCGTGCCACCGATGATGTTTAACAACTGCGGCAATATGGGCATCCCACTCGCGCTCTTCGCCTTCGGCCAGCCTGGTATGGCTGCGATGGTGTTGCTCTTTACCACTTCCAATTTGCTGCACTTCACGCTTGGCGTGTGGATGGTGGATCACAACGCCAAACTTACCGACGCGTTCAAAAGCAACATGGTCTGGGCCACCTTTATCGGCGCGTTGTTTGGACTCATGAAATGGCACATTCCCGAGCCGATTTTTGTGCCCCTTAAATATTTGGGCGATGCCACCATCCCAATGATGTTGCTTGCGTTAGGCGTGCGCATGAAGGACGTAACCCGCGCGGGTTTGCCCATCGCGCTCGTGGGCGCAGCGGTGTGCCCGCTCGCGGGCTTCGCGGTAGCTTGGCTGCTCGTACACTTTTTTGAGCTCACTAAAGTGCAAGCTGGCATGATTTATTTATTCGCCGTGCTCCCACCCGCAGTGCTCAATTTTTTAGTGGCAGAGCGCTACGGCCGCGACCCGCAAACGGTGGCTTCGATCGTGTTGATTGGGAATTTAGCGAGCTTAATTTTTGTGCCCCTTGGGCTTTATTTCGCGCTGAAATAGAGCAAATACCTGC
>JANMDS010000427.1:0-2777 GCA_031376405.1 Betaproteobacteria bacterium | reverse complement strand
GCTAAGCGAAGTGAACGCCAGCGGCACGCGGGCCATGCGGTCTACGCCTGCAATTACGGTGTCCGTTTTTTCATCGAAGAGCACGTACGCGTACGCGCCGGTGAGCGCGCGCGCGAAGTCTGCGCCATGTTTGCGATAGCGCTCGATAAACGCTTCCAGCGTGAGTGGCTTAAACGCTTCATCAAACGGCCGCCCGAGCACAACAGCACAAATACCTGCGGCGCAAAATGGCTCAATTTGACCCAATATCTCCTTGGAAATACGCGCTCCGAAGTGAGCCAGGGAGACGCGCGGCTCGGCAAGCCGCTCGTTGTTGTTGAACGACGCGTAGGCGGTAACGCGTTGCAGCGCTTTCACACTAACACCTCAAACGGCTGCGGGTGCGAGAGAAAGCGGGTGGGGCTAGCAGTGAGGCCATACGCGCCAGATTGCAGCACGCAAACGAGATCGCCCACATCGGCGCGCGGGAGCATTACTTTGTCGCCCAATACATCAAGCGGCGTACACAGCGGCCCCACCACATATGCGCTTTCGAGCGTTTCCGCGCTCACGCGATTGCCCAACACCACGGGATAATTTTTGCGAATCACTTGTCCGAAATTACCCGATGCTGCGAGATGGTGATGCAGCCCGCCGTCGGTAACGAGAAAGGTGACACCGCGCGAAATCTTCTTGTCGATAATTTTGCAGCAATACAAGCCTGCTTCGCCCACTAAATAGCGTCCTAGCTCAATGAGCACTTCCGTGCCAGGCAAGGCAGCGTGGAGCTTGGGCATGAGTGTGCCCAAATGCGCGCCCACCGCTGCTAAATCAAGCGGCGCATCGCCGGGGAAATATTGAATACCGAAACCACCGCCGATGTTCAAAACTTGCGGCGCGGCCAAGCCAATTTCTTTTGCAATGTCGCACAAGCGCAGCGCGAGATCCACGGTTTTCGTATGGGCATCCGCCAACGATTCGGCTTTTAAATTTTGCGAGCCGGCGTAGATGTGGAAGCCTACGAACACCGCCCCGCAAGCGTGAATCATTTTGAGCGCGTCGGGAATGAGTTCCACGTCCAAACCAAACTGCTTTGCACCGCCGCCCATTTTCATGCCCGAGCTTTTGAGCTCGAAATCAGGGTTCACGCGTAACGCCAAGCGTGGTTTTACGTTCAGCGCTTGGCCTGCGAGATTGGCTTCCACGATTTCGCGTGTGGACTCAACGTTGATCGTAATGCCAGCAGCCACGGCTTGAATGATTTCTTCTTTGCGCTTTCCGGGCCCCGCGAAGGAAATTTCTTTGGCGCTCATTCCAGTGTCGAGCGCCACTTGCATTTCCAGCGCGCTCGCCACGTCAATGCCATCCACCAGCGTAGAAAAATGCTGCACTACGGCGGGCATTGGGTTGGCCTTCATCGCGTAATGCAAACCGAGCGTTTTCGGCATGGCCGCACGCAACGCTTTCACGCGCGCAGTGAGCGCATCGCGTGGGTAGGCGTAAAACGGTGTTTGTCCCACGCGCGCAGCGAGCTGCGTGAGGGATACGCCGTTCACGTGCAGTACGTTATCCACCACTTGAAATTGATTAAGGCCAGCGTGTGCGGCGGGTGTGTTTAATAAACTCATGCCAAAGCTCCCGCAATCGCTTTGCGATCAATTTTGCCGTTGGGGTTACGCGGCAGTGGTTTTTCTACGATATCGATGCGTAGGGGCACCATGTACGCAGGCATTTTTTCTTTGCAGTGTTTTAGGATGGTCGCCGACGTGAGCGCGGAGCCTGCTTCGGGATACACCACAATCGCTATCGATTGCCCCAAGCGCTCGTCCTTCAATCCCAGCGCGGCTACTTCTGACACACCTTTGAGCGCGTACACCACTTCCTCTACTTCTACAGGGCTCGTGCGGTAGCCCGATGTTTTAATCATCTCATCGCGACGGCCTACGAAATACAAATAACCCTCTTTGTCCCGCTTCACGGTATCGCCACTCCACACGGCCAGCTCGATGATTGGCAAGGCCGGATTGTGGCCTGGCACCGGTTTGTAACGTTCGTTGGTTTTTTCTTTGTCGTTCCAATAGCCCAACGCAACGAGCACGCCGCGATGCACCAATTCGCCCGGCTCGTCGGCATCGCAGAGCGTGCCGTCTTCGCGCACCACCAAAATTTCCGCGTTTGGAATGGCTTTGCCCATCGACTCCGGCCGAGTATCAATTTCGCTTGGCGGCAAATACGTGGAGCGAAAGGCTTCTGTTAAGCCGTACATCAAAAATGGCAGCGTCGTGGGCAATTGCTTGCGCAGCGCATCGAGCGTGGGGCGGGGCATGTGCCCGCCCGTGTTGGTGATGTACCGTAAATGCTTTCGAACGCTCTCCGGCCACTGCAAACCAGCGAGCTGAATCCACAGCGGCGGTACGCCCGCCAAACCCGTGATCTCGTACTTCACCACCGCATTCACCACATCGCGTGCGAATAAATGATTGATGAGCACAGCCCGCGCACCTACTAAAAACGCAGTGGTGAGTTGGTTCATCCCAGCATCAAACGAGAGCGGCAACACGCTCAGGATGCGCTCGTCTTGCGTTAACTCCAAATACTGCGCCACGCTCACTGCCCCCGCAACGATATTGCGATGCGAAAGCGTTACGCCTTTTGGTCGGCCCGTAGAGCCGGAGGTGTAGAGAATCGCCGCCACATCTTGATCGATTACACGGTGATTTTTCGGGAGATAACTCTCAGAAATGCCCGTTTTTACGCCGCAGGTATTGAAGCTGAGCACCGTCACATTGGGCACTGAA
>JANMDS010000420.1:0-8573 GCA_031376405.1 Betaproteobacteria bacterium | reverse complement strand
CGAGCCGTTGTGCGGCGATTATCGTGGCATGTACAACGTGTGCGGTATGCCCCCACCCAGCTCCGGTGCGATTGCCGTGTTGCAAAGCTTGGGTATTTTGAATAATTTTGAGCTCGCAAAATATGCGCCAAATAGCGTAGAAGCCATTCACGTCATCAGCGATGCGTATCGCCTCGCCTACGCAGACCGCGCGAAATTTGTGGCCGATACCGATTTTATCAACGTGCCCATCGCTGGCATGATTGACCCAGCGTATTTGAAAGCCCGCGCAGGCTTGATTTCGCTCGATAAAAGCTTAGGCGTGCCCACCGCAGGCGCGCCCGCTGGCGCGTCGAACGCAGGTGGCATTGATAACTCGCCCGATTTACCTTCGACGAGCCACATGTCGATTGTGGATCGCAATGGCAATGTCGTATCGATGACGACCACTATCGAAAACGGTTTCGGAAGCCTGCAAATGGTGGGCGGCTATCTGCTCAACAACCAACTCACCGATTTTTCGTTCACTGATAAAGATGCTGCGGGTAATTTAATCGCCAATCGCGTGCAACCGGGCAAGCGTCCGCGCAGCTCCATGTCCCCCACCATTATTTTCAACAAAGCAGGCCAAGCGGAAGCTTCGCTCGGCTCGCCCGGTGGCAGCAATATCATTCAGTACGTAGTGAAAACCATTGCAGGTCTTGTCGATTGGAATATGGACATTCAGCAAGCGATCAACCTATCAAACTTCGGCGCGCAAACCAGTGCCACCACCACGCTCGAAAAAGGCTCGCTCGCTGCGGCTGCGGAGGCTGGCTTGAAAGCAAAAGGCCATACCGTAACCATCGCCGATATCAACAGCGGCTTGCACGGCATCGTGATGAACGGCAAGCGTTCGGCGGATGGTTTTGTTAACGGCACCAACGTAGGCGGGCTCTCACGCGGGCCATCGCTCGGTACGTGGGCGGGCGGCGCGGATCCGCGGCGCGAAGGCACGGCGGCGGGAAATAACTAGGCGACGTCATCCGGCAGAGGTTGGCAACCTATTTTGTGTCGTAAAAAAGATGGTTGAATATTCCGTTTTCGAACGAAACTAGACCCCGGCCTCCGCCGAGGCGACGCGCGCACATTGCTGCAGCGAGAGCGCAGAGCTCTAAAAATACCTGCGGCGTAAAAACGGCATTTTCTGGGAGATATCTCCTAAAAAATGCCGTTTATCCAGGTAGTATTGCTATCCGCCCGTCGTTATTATGATTGGCGATGGATTATTATTAAACGGACCTACACCTGACGGAGGACTCTTTCTGGTGATGACATTCGCCCAGTTGCCCGAATTTATCGCCGTAACAACCAAAGGAAGGAGCCTTTGAATCTGTTCCCACTGGTCACCGTTCAACGCGTGACCGCGAATGTAGTCCTCAAGATTCTGAACGGAGCATTTGCCTTCGAAAGCGCAGAATTTCGCAACGAGTGGATTTGTGTTGCCGCATTCAGCGCCAAATTGACATGCGACCAATTCCCAAAACAAATCGCCCGCCTCAGGTGAAAATTTTTCACCACGATCACCAAAGATAAAATCGACATCAGCGAAAGTCTGATTAAAAAAATCACCGAATGACGCAATAAACGCTGGATCCCGGCTGCTTAGCCCTCGCAAGACTGTATCTGTCTCTTCCGCGGTAGGCCCGCGATAGCTCGTAACCTCCAATTTTTCTCCGGCGAGGAGGATAGTTTTTGTCTGTGCAATTCGATCTGGCATCTTGAGTTGATAGTCAATTACGGCGGCTTGCGCACGTGGGTCACCTGTGCGAGCGGCATCTTGCCATTTCGAGCGGACCGCAGATGCAGTCAGTTCCGATGGCTCAATTCCTTCGCATCGATCCCGTCGCGTCCGTCGCGCCACGGCCTCATACTGCTTCATACGTAACATGTAATGTGGATCTGCTTTGCTAACTGCCGGAGGTGCCCGAGTCTGAATTTCATTCATTATTAGCCAACACCGTGCATGGATCATTGAACTTGCAACCGCACGATCGGTCGGCGATATTGCAGTATTCGAATAGAGTTCACGCAAAGCGTCTGAAAATTTGTAGTTTGAAGAACTTACCCGAGTTACCACGGTATTTGCAGACGAACCGGAGCCTGTTGGTTCCTTTGCCTTAGCGTTGGTTTTGGCACTACTCCCATTTTTCGACGCGACCGCGTCCGAACTAGAAATTGAGCCAACAGGTCTCGCTTCGCCGTTAAGTATGTTGGAGGATTGCGTTCGACGATCCATGGTGACGCTTTTGCCACTTCCAAAATCGGTTGTTATGAAAAGCAATGCCACAATTCCTACAATGATGCTGATTGTCGCAACCACCAATAGATTCTGTTTTGTTTTAAATTGCATTGGTATGACCTCCATTCGAAAGCGTTGTGCCTCGCGCGAAGGCGCAAGGCATTTTCATGCTCAACTTACTCGCATTTACTCAACCGAAATGCGTAGGCGAGATAGGATCCGGATACACCGTCGTAACAAATATCTCGATAAACAAGTACAGCACATCCGATACGCTCGGTGCGAATACTAGAGTAGTACTGTCCTGCGCTACATGCATTTACTGGTATTGACAAAAGTCCAAAGCACGCGGTCGACAACCACAGCGCCGACACCATCCACCTTTTGATTGAAAGCATTTGCGAGTCCTCATTTTTTACGGAACAGTTCCGCAAAAAATTGTCTCTCTCTCTCTCTCTCTCTTGTCAAGCTACAAACAACAAGATTGTCCGTTAAACTCGATTTTCAGAGATTAGAGTAACGTGAAAAGCAAAAATTCGATGAGGGAAAGTTTCGATGACCTCGGTACTGTAGGCGCATTGAACGTACGAAATTTAGCGGCATTTTCTGGGAGATAGCTCCTGAAAAGTGCCGTTTTTGCGCCGCAGGTTTTTAGATGCCTCGCTACGGAACGCGCAACGGCAGCTCGCGGTGGAACACGCGGCGATAGCTCACATAATCGGAAATAAACAGCACGGAGGTAAGTGGCAAGGCTAATGCGAAGAGCGCAACTTGGCCTGCACCGGGGATCGCTTTTGCGATAACGAGCACGATCATCGATACGAGCGTGGCGACGGCGAAGAGCGTAATTGCGTACACGATGAGCGCACCAAGATTGCGCACGCACGCGGCGAGTGAGGCGGCCAGCGCTTGGCGCACACCCAAATCGTCAAACACAATGAGCGCAGGGGCAAACCACAGCGCGAGCACGATGGGTAGCATGAAAAGCAGCGTCCACATCATGCCGGAGCGCAGGTCGTTAAGCATTTGCGGCGAGGCGTTTTCGCCCGCGCCCATGACCAGCTTCTCCAGTGAAATGCCGCTCACGGCCCCTGCCACCGTGACCGCCGTGGCGACTCCGACGAGGTACACCAAACCCAACGGCACGAGTGCGCGCCAATTTGATTTAAAACCGGTTAATAAGTGCGCGAGCACGGGTTGTTCCCCGCGCTCTTGATGCCAAGAACCAGCGAGAAACCCCACCGACAAAATCGGTTTTAGCAAAAATGCGATTAACATGCCGCCGGGCACTTGGCTCAATAGCTGTAGCAGCAGTAAAAACGCAGCGGTAATGCCTAGCCAACGCATGGGTTCGGCGCGGAAAAAGCGCCACGCGGCGCGCAGCCACCATACGCCTTCGGCGGGAGGAAGTCCGCCATTGGGTGGCGTAGAAGGGAGCTGATCTGGCATTTATTTGGAAATCAAAATTATTCGTTCACTGCGTCCGGAAGCGCGTGAGCGGTTGCGATGCGCGAACGCAACATGCGCTCGAAATGTGCAGGGTCTTTGGGTGAAAGCACTTCGGCTGCGCGTGGTAGATGTAAATCGTAGAGCCTGGAAAGCCAAAAACGCAATGCCCCCAGCCGTAACATCATGGGCCACGCTGCGCGCTCTCCTGCGTTGAACGCACGCACGGACAAATAGCCATCGACCATTGCCAGCAGCCGGTTTTCGTCGAACTGCGTTGTTGTGGGGTCAATGCACCAATCGTTGACCGTAATGGCTAAATCGTAGACGAAACAATCCGTTGCTGCGAAGCCAAAATCAATCATGCCTGCTAACGATTCGCCTTCGAACAATACGTTATCCCGAAATAAATCAGCGTGGATTGCGCCTGCCGGTAGCTTATCGCCGCGGGCCTCGCGGGCTTTGCGCTGCTCAACGATTTCGTTGGCGAGCAGCGCATTTTGCTCCGAATTTAAATGTGGCCGTACGGCGCGCGAAGTAGAGAGCATCCAGCCTGGGCCACGCCGGTTTGTCAGCCGTGGTCGGTACGTAGTCGAAGCCACATGCATGCGTGCGAGCTCCTCGCCTACGCGGGCGCAGGCAAGGGCAGAAGGCGTGTCGTTAGACGCACCCGCCAAGCGCGTGACCAATCCAGCGGGTTTGCCTTGCAAAAGCGAGAAATACGCACCAGAGCGGTCGGCAATGGGCACGGGCACATGCACGCCACTGCGGGCGAGGTGCGCCACCAAATTTAAATAAAATGGAAGCTCCTCAGTAGGGATGCGCTCGTAAATTGTGAGCACATACGCGCCTTGCGCTGTATCGAGAAAGTAATTTGTGTTCTCGATGCCAGAGGCAATAGGTACGAACGATTGCACCGCACCTACCGAATAGCGCAACAGCCAGCTCTCCAGCCCCGACGCAGTGACTGATGTATATACTGCCATGGGTTTTCTAGTTTAAAACTTACCGATTTGCCACTGAGGAATGCGCAAATTCTCTTGATCGCGACGCACCGAGATGCCCGCAGGTTGTTGGTTGCTCAGCAGATAACTCGGAGCGCCTTCTGGGTTGACACGCACAACGGTGTGTCCAATGACGCGCTCGACTTCCACCCGCGAAATGGCTGACGAAATAGCCGATTTGTCGTTTACCCGTGCCGTGACTCGCCCAGCCTCAAGCTTTGGCAACACAATGGGCTCATCGGCTATGCGTGAGGTCGTTGATACCGAAGATTGTGCCCAGAGAGCTGCGCTTGCAAAGCCCGCCAGCAGAATTGTTAACAATCGTTTAATCATGATGCCGTACTCCCCAATCTATTATGCATTCTACGCTTCTGGACGGTATGTGGCCGCTCGGTTTAAAGTTCAAACAACATCTGCTTTTCCCGCTCATCCATATCAAATCCACCGCGGCTTTCGTAAAACTTGAATATTGCCGCAACGATTTCTTGTGGATCTTCGATGACGCGCACCAACTTTGGATCGTTTTCGCTAATCATTCCCTCTTTTTTTAGCGTCGCTTCGATCCAATCCTGTAGGCCGCCCCAAAACGCTTTGCCCACCAAAATAATCGGCACACGCCGCGCTTTACCGGTTTGTACCAACGTGAGCGTTTCGAACAATTCATCCAACGTGCCAAAGCCGCCGGGCATACACACAATGGCAAGTGATGCTCGCACGAACATCAATTTGCGATTAAAAAAATAGCGAAACGAAAGTGCTAAATCTTGATACGGATTGCCGTGCTGCTCGTGGGGAAGTTGAATATTGAGTCCCACGGAGAGCGAAGTGCCCGCTTGGGCACCCTCGTTGGCCGCTTGCATGATGCCTGGCCCGCCACCAGAAACCACGTTGTACCCCGCATCCGAGAGCGCGCGGGCGATGAGCTTGGTATGTTCGTACCACGGTGTTCCCGGCTTGATGCGGGCCGAGCCAAATATAGAAACGGCCGGTCGAATGCGGCGCAACTGCTCGGTTGCCTGCACAAATTCGCTCATCATCGAAAGCGCACGCCACGCCTCTTCGCCCGCCAGCGGGTTGGCCTGCCCGTAGTTGTTGGTTAAACGTTGCTTTTTGTCGTCGCTCATGTGCAGTCGGTATTCCTTGTTTGAATTGCATCATACCTGTATCTGAAACGTGGCAAAAATTTCGGAGATAAAGTCGAAAAGAAGCCATTCTTGCGCCGCAGGTATTGATAGGCAAAATCACAATCCGTTATGAAGAATGCGCGCAGAATGGCGCAGGGAGTCAAAAACATTTTGTTTTCCTCTGCGTCGCAGCGTTCGGCTTTTCGTACTATTGCTACCATTACTGCCAATTCTTCGCGTCGTAACCGCTCATGCCAAAACTTGTTTTAGTCGATGGTTCTTCGTACTTGTATCGCGCCTTCCATGCGCTGCCCGATCTGCGCACGAAAGCGGGCGAGCCCACGGGCGCGATTCGGGGCGTACTGTCCATGTTGCGGCAGTTGATTCAGAAGGAAACACCGGATTATTTTGCGGTAGTGTTCGATGCGCCAGGCAAAACATTTCGCGACGACATGTATCCTGACTACAAAGCCACGCGCAGCCCGATGCCCGATGATCTGCGCCCGCAAATTCCGCACTTGCACGATCTCATCCGGGCACATGGCTGGCCACTCATCATGATGTCCGGCGTGGAGGCCGACGATGTGATTGGCACGCTTGCGGTGAACGCCACCAAGCAAGGCATTTCTACGCTTATTTCCACCGGCGATAAGGATTTAGCGCAGTTGGTAAACCCGCAAGTGACGCTGGTAAACACCATGAGTATGGAAGTGTTAGATGAAGCGGGCGTGGCGGCGAAATTTAGCGTGCGGCCCGATCAGATCGTGGACTATTTGACGCTCATTGGCGATACGGTAGACAACGTGCCTGGCGTGCCGAAAGTGGGACCGAAAACAGCGGCGAAATGGCTCGCTGAATATGGTTCGCTTGATGCAATCGTTCAAGACGCAGACACCATTTCTGGCGTGGTCGGTGAAAATTTGCGCAAAACGCTCGATTGGCTGCCGCAGGGAAAAGCCCTGGTGACCGTGAAGTGCGATGTGGCGATGCAGCTCCTTCCCAGCGAACTGATCTTCAGCGAGGCCAGCCCCGAGTTGCCTGCGCTATTCGAGCGCTTTGAGTTTAAAACGTGGTTGAAAGAAGGTAAGGCAGCACCTCCAAAAAAGGAGGCGAGTGAACCGAAAATTGCGAAAGATTTCACCCCGCCCACGGTATCGCTTTTCGCGCCTACGCAACCACGCAAATACGAAACGATTTTCACGCAAGAAGCCCTCGCGAGTGTGCTCTCGTCGATTGATACGGCTGCGCTAACCTGCTTCGATACCGAAACCACCAGCCTCGATCCACTTACCGCAAAAATTGTTGGGCTCTCCTTTGCGTGGACGCCTTTTCACGCCGTGTACATTCCGCTCGCACATGGCTACGCGGGTGCACCTGCCCAGCTCAATTTGCAAGAAACGCTCGCCCAGCTGAAGCCCTGGTTTGAAAATGGCACGAAGAAAAAGCTCGCCCAAAACGGCAAATACGACCAGCATGTTTTAGCCAACCACGGCATTGCGTTAGCCGGTTTCGCCCACGACACAATGCTGCAAAGCTACGTGCTTGATAGCCACCGCCCTCACAATATGGATGCCTTAGCGCTGCGTTTCCTAAACGAGAAAACAATCACGTTCGAAGAAGTGTGTGGCAAGGGGGCTTCGCAAATTGGGTTCGATCAAGTCAGTGTAGAGCGGGCAACGGAGTATTCCGCTGAAGATTCCGACGTGACATTGCGGTTGTACGCGCAGTTCGCTCCGGAGTTAGCGGCAGATGAAAAATTGAAATTCGTCTACGAAAAGCTAGAGTTGCCCACGCGTGAAGTGCTATTCAAAATGGAGCGAAATGGCGTGTTAGTGGATGCAGGATTGCTTAACAAACTGACAGCCGAATTTTCTACCCGCGCCCGGGAAATTGAAGCCCAAGCCCACGAATTGGCGGGGCAGCCTTTCAACCTCGGCTCGCCTAAGCAGTTGGGTGATATTTTGTTTAACAAGCTGCAAATGCCAGTGAAGCGCAAAACTGCCACGGGCCAACCTTCCACCGATGAAGAGGTGTTGCAAGAGTTGGCGGCAGACTTTCCGTTGCCAAAATTGTTGCTCGAACACCGCAGCATTACCAAATTGGTGGGCACTTATACCGACAAATTACCCCGCATGATAAACCGTGAAACAGGGCGGATTCACACCAACTACGCCCAAGCCACAGCGGTAACGGGGCGGTTGGCGAGTAACGACCCCAATTTGCAAAATATCCCGGTGCGCACTGCGGAAGGTCGGCGGATTCGCGAGGCATTCATTGCCAAACCGGGTTGCGTTTTAGTCTCGGCGGATTACTCGCAAATTGAGCTGCGGATCATCGCCCATTTAAGTGAAGATGCTTCGCTACTGAAAGCCTTCGCCGACGGATTGGACATTCACAAAGCCACCGCTGCCGATATTTTCAGCGTGCCGCTCGCAGAGGTCACGAGCGAGCAGCGCCGGTATACCAAAGCGGTGAATTTCGGCCTCATTTACGGCATGGGCGCGTTTGGCCTGGCTTCACAACTCGGCATTGAGCGCGCGGCGGCGCAAAGCTTTATCGACAAATATTTCGCCCGCTACACAGGCGTTGCGAACTACATGCAAACCACCCGCGCCGAAGCCCACGAAAAAGGCTACGTGGAAACGGTGTTTGGCCGCAGGCTCACGCTCATGGATATCAACGCCGGGGGCGGCCCGCGACGCCAAGCCGCAGAGCGCGCCGCCATCAACGCGCCCATGC
>JANMDS010000418.1:0-2238 GCA_031376405.1 Betaproteobacteria bacterium | reverse complement strand
CACGACTGTCACGCGTGAGCATCCGACGCTGCTTACGTCTGGCTGGTACGAGATTTCGTACTTGATTCCAGGAGATTACATAGTCGAATTCGCGATACCGCAAGGATATTTGTTTTCCACCGCCTCGGGTATTCGGGCAGCGACTAGCGGAAGTCCTGCGGATACGAACGAGAGCCAAGTGACACCGCTCAATGCGCGATCATCAGTTATCCGCCTGAGTGCTGGTGACAACAATCCGCAGCTTGACGCCGCTATTCTCGTCGATAGAAATTTCAAACCGATCCCGACGATGAACGAATGGGCGCTTTTGATTTTGAGTGTGCTTGCAGGGTTTATGGGAGTCCGGCCGCTGGCCGCGGCACAAAATCGACGGCTGAGGTTACACCTTCCGGGGCGGGATAAATAAGTGGCAGCTAAAAAACAGAAGAGGCGGCCGGCCGCTAAATCAGAATTGCTGGCCCGAATAGGGCTACGCGCAAAGCCGGCTGATTTGGATGCGCAATATTTCGAAGTGATCGAAGCCTTATTCGTGAGTCTGATCTCGTGCGAGGAAGTGCCTGTTATATGTGATGAGGTCGCTTTATCGTTTAGGCGCAATCAGCAAGAACTTTATCTTGGTGCAAGCGCTAATCTTTACGCGTTCGTTGAGTATGTTAATGCGCTAAGCGCACGTGGTTGCGTGGTGTCCTCTACCGTAGCAATACAGTCCGTCGCCGATACGATTGACTCAGAAGGTGGGTTGATCGAGGACGCAGTGTTAGGTGCGCGCTCCGAGCTACGAACCCTGCGTGGTGTGCTTCAAAAAATAGACAGGAACACGCACGCGAAAGCCAGAAATGTAGTGCTGGCGAGGTACAGGAAAGGCACGGCTGCTTTTTGCAAGAAGAACGGGCAGTCTTACGATGTTGAACTGAGAGTATAAGAAATGTTCGTAATCAAATCTAAATTTGGTGCGCTGGTAGTAGCAATCGGAATGTTGGTAGGATCATGCGCCGCTGCGACGCGATCGTCTGCGTCGCCTGAGATCACGATTGGTATGTCCGCTCCGCTCACCGGAGAAAACGCGGTCTATGGGAAGGCGTTAGTTGCGGGTGCGAGGGCATATATTCAAAGAGCGAACGACAGTAGGGTTCTCGGAACTCGTACGCTGGCTCTGGTCGCGCTCGATGACGCAAATAGTAGAGCGACCGCAGGTATTAACGCGCGTGTGTTAATCGAGAAGCATGATGTGGTCGCCTTGTTTGGGTTCGCTTCCGCGACATTGACATTGGACGCGATTGACATTGCGAAGACAACAAGAACGTCGATCGTAGCGCCGTTTACTGGCGCGGAGAATGTTCGCAAGCCTGGTCTGCCAATTTATTTACTACGCGCTAGTTACGCGCAAGAAATCGAGAAAATTTGCGAGGCGTGGGCGGTGTTTGGATTTCAGACGATTAGTGTTGTCCACTATTCAGATGTGGTTGGGAACCAAAATTTTGAGTCAGCCAATCGGGTGTTAAGTAATCTAAAGATCAAAGCAATATCAGTTCCGGTTGTACGCGGAGACAAACTTAGTAAAGCAACGGTGAATGCAGTGTTGAACGCGCGCACCCCCGCAATGCTCAATACGACTGCTGTTGAGCATTTTGGTGGGCTATTGAGGGCTCTACGGCAGGCCGGGTTCTCGTCGATGGTTTCAAGCGTGTCGTTCGCCAACATAGACGAGGTGCGCGAGATCGCGAAAGAGACGAAAACCGGCGTTTTTATGACTTCCGTGGTTCCTTCCCCTCAAAGCGGCATGCAACCTCTTGTCGTGACGGAATGTAATGAGGACGTTATCAAAATCTCTGGCGCAAGGTCGTTTTCAAGTGTAGAAGCCTGCATCGCAATGAAGGTTCTTGTTGAGGCGATAAGAAGAATCAAGGGTGACGTGACGCCCGAGGCGATCGGAAGAAGCTTATCTAATCTAGGAAAGTACGACGCAGGTGGTTTCCCGATTTCGTTTGTCCCGCCTAGCACACAGGGGTCGTCGTACGTTGGTTTACAGGTGATTTCAAAGTCTGGCGATGTTCAAAATTAACCTCAATCCAACCACGGATGACTGCAACGTCTATTTTGTACTATACTACTATGCATATACGCTAAGACTTCAAACAGGATGAAAATGGGCCTCGGAATCGCTGTTTTACGCACCACGATGACTGGGCTGGCTGGTGCCAGACTCTGTTTTCGCCGCGCCGAAGCTTTGAACCCACG
>JANMDS010000472.1:0-4762 GCA_031376405.1 Betaproteobacteria bacterium | reverse complement strand
GTTTTTGGTCAGCAGCGGCGTGTTACCGGTTAAGTCGTGCGGCACATAGCCCGATTGGCCTGCCGCGGTGTTGGCGAAATTCGTCGGCACGCGGCTATGGGCGTGGCAGCCACCGCAATTGGTGCGCACCTCGCCCGGCCGCACCATATGCCATGTTTGCGCCATATTGAGCACGAGTCCGTCACGATCGAGCGTTTGAAAGGTAAATGGCGTGTCGGCGGGAATTTTCGCTAAAAAACTGGTATCGCGATTGCCCTGCGTGTCATTGGGATTGACTCCTGGGTAGCGGTCTTTTTTGAGCACAATCTCCCCGAGCACGCGCAAGCGCTCGCGTTCGGTGTGCGCGCGAAACGCGGTGTACGACGGGTAAATCGGGCCATAGCTCTTATCCGCAACCGCCTCCATCGCCACGATACGCACGGCGTAAACATCGTCGTTGGTGTATTTGCCTGCATCCGCGCCTTGGGTGAACCAGTTCGGATTTTCATCATTGGCGCGCGTGTTAAATTTTTCAAGCCCGTTATAGGAATCCGTTCCGGGCTTCGCGTCGTTAGGCGTTGTGTCCCGATTTAAAAAAGAGGACGTTCCAATCAATCCGAATGGCGTGCCTTTTGGCAACGCGGTATGTAGCGTGCCGTCATTGGCCAATCGGGGCAAATTCACAGGCTCCGTCACCCCGTAGATCGCAGAATAGGGCACGACAGCCCGTGGCTGCTGCTCGTTGAAATTCGGATCGTTGATAATCTTCACCAGTTGCGTGTGATCAGTGAGAGACTGGCCGTTGCGTAACAAATAAATGCCACCATCGACACGAGGCAAAGTCGTAGGGCGATTGAGCAAATTGGCAGGCCCTGGGCTCCATACCAGCAGTACGTCATTGTTCGGCGCAGCCGCAGGGTGGGTCACTTTGCCTGCATACTCCCCACTCAAACCAAAGCTCGCGGCTTCATCGGCGGAGTGCGTAAACGCAGTAAGATTGACCAACCCCTGCGGTGAAAAGCGATATTTTTCGTAGCGGGGTTGCTTGTGGGCGGGGTGGCCATCTTGAAACCACCAGAGGCCACGACGCACCTCTGGATTGCTCACATCATCTGGATTGGCGCTACCAAAACGCGCTGACCCGCGCGGCGTTTGACCATTAAACGCGAGCAACGCGCCGAACCCCGAGTTATTCAAGTTGTAGTACTCCATCACCGCGACACGACCATCGGAGAGTTGGGTTTGAAAATGCAGCGCGCGATCACGATTAAACGCGCTCATAAGCGGCTCCCACTGCGTGCCATCGGGCCAGATGGACCAGAGCGACCATAACCGCTGATCGCGAGCGCCTTGCCCCTCGTAGCTCGAAAACATCACGCGCCCATCTTTCAAAATGGTGGGGTGGAGCGCGCTGCCCATATTGATGTGGCCCACCGGCTCGACATTGCTGCCATCATCATCCATGATGTAGAGCCGCAGGTTTGGAAACGTGAAGCTCTTGTTCGGCAGGTATCCATCGCGGCTGGATACGAACATTAACTTGCCGCCGGGCAAGGGGCACGGGCCGAGATTAAAAATTCCGTAGCCAAGGGTGAAGGTGTCGTTCCCCGAATTTGATAAGTGATCGGTTGACCACTTTGCTGCACCAAGCGCAGGTTCCCACTTTTGTTGCGTGAGTCGGGTCAAATTTCGGGTAGAAAGTTCGAGCTTGTAAATATCGGCGCCGGCGTTCGGCGCATAGGCACGTTGGTAGTTAGAGGCACTGAGTCGAACATCGGGAAAATAAGAAAAATACACATACTTTGCATCAAACGACATGACCGGATCTACCACTGCGCCGTTACCCGCGGAGTGCAATACTTCCTGCGAACCATCGGGGCGCAACAGCACCAAATCACTACCTGGCTCGACATTGATAGGGTTGAATACTTCCGGCCATTTGGTAGAGCCTGTATCGCCGTAGCGCGGCGCACGCACATATAGAATGTCGTACGGGACTGCACCGGCTGCAGCCGATGTTGGACGCGGCGCAAATCCGCCAAGCAACGCGAATGCGCTTACAAAAAAACCGAGTCCACGCATTCTTTTCTCAGACCACCGCACGATACCCATGATGATTCCACCTATCTTCACTCGCTAAACCAGACGGTAACGCAGGTGTTCGTGTGTGGCAAGACGTATCGATTTGCCGACATCGAATTTTGGTGTCTGTTCTGGCGCCGCAGACACGTATCCCTTTTTGGCAGATGTTGCTCAGAAAAGCCCCTTTTTGCGCCGCAGGTAGTCGAATCGCGTTCACAAGCATCCGAGTTGCATCTTGCAAGTCAGATCAAGCGCGATAGAGGCGTACTTCTCATTTGGCCAATTTCTCGAAATGAAAACGCGCACCCGCGAACCTACTCACGATTTGCACGATTCATCACCAATTTCACAAATGCAACTTGAAATTCTAAAAAACAGCCTAAACTTGCAGCAGTTATGTTTTCAATCCAACATAGGGAGGCAGTTCATGTTGAAACGTTTATTGACAGTGTTTGCAGTGGCGGCAACGCTTGGGCTTTCTGGCTGCGGCTATAACGATATGGCGCAGGGCGATCAGGCTGTAAAAGGCTCTTGGGCCGAGGTGGTAAACCAATATCAGCGGCGTGCTGATTTAGTTCCGAACTTGGTTAACACGGTTAAAGGCTACGCCTCGCAAGAAAAAGATGTGTTGGAAGCGGTCACCAACGCACGCGCACGCGCAACTTCGATTAACGCTACCCCAGAGTTGGTGAACGACCCGGAGGCATTTAAAAAATTCATGGACGCCCAAGGCCAACTACAGAGTTCGCTTGGGCGCTTGCTGGCCGTCTCTGAAAATTATCCGCAGTTGAAATCAGACGCGCTCTTCCGAGATCTTACCGCACAATTAGAAGGCACTGAAAACCGAATTACCGTGGCTCGCAAGCGCTACATCGAAACGATTCGGGACTACAACAACACGGTAGTGTCCATCCCCACCAACCTAACCGCGATGATTTTTGGCTTCAAACAAAAGCCGCAATTCACCGTGGAAAACGAAGCGGCAGTCTCTACCGCGCCAAAAGTAGATTTCAACAAAGCACCCGCCGTGCCGGTCGTTCCCGCGCCAGCGAAATAAGCCCGTTCAGTTTTCAGCGTATTTCTCTGGAGATAACCGCTGAAAACTGCTCCTTTTGCGCCGCAGGTATGAGCCCATCGCCATGAGCCCTACGAGTACATTGCAGTTTTTTTCGCTCACACGCACTCTCAGTGCACTCGTGTTTGCCTGTCTGCTCGCGCCAACGTGGACGTTTGCACAGGCGACGAAAAAAGCGGACGATGGCTTTGCCACCATCCCCATTCTCGCCACGCGGGTGACCGATACGTCGAGCACGCTCAACATGCAGGAAGTGGCTGCTTTGGATCAAAAAATTCGCGCGTTTGAAGCGAAATCGGGTGGCCAAATTGCGCTCTTGATCGTACCCACCGCACAGCCAGAAACCATCGAGCAGTACGCGCTGCGCGTCGCGGAAAAGTGGAAAATTGGCAAGAAAGGCAGGGATAACGGCGCACTCGTCATCCTTGCAATGCAGGAGAAAAAAGTGCGTATTGAAGTGGGCTATGGCTGGGAAGGTGCACTCCCCGATGTTGAGGCCAAGCGCATCATACGCGAAGTGATGAGCCCTTTTTTCAAGCAAGGCCAATTCGGCGCGGGGTTGGCCGCGGGTTTAGACAAAATCGCGCTCACGGTAACTAAAGATCCTGCAAACGTCGCACCTGAATCACAGTGGAACCAATCCCACAACAGCACGCAAGGCGAAGTAGTAAGCGAAAGCCTGCTTGGCATGGCGCCGATGCTACTGGGCATGCTTGCCATTTTCTCGTTTATGCTGCCCTCGCTCGTGGTGGGTTTGATTGGCGGCATCGGCGGTTTCATGTTTACAGGCTCCGCGCCAGCAGCGGCTGCGCTTGGTATCGGCGGGTTCGTTGTTGCGTCAGTGCTGAAGGGCATTTTCGGCGGACTACGCAACAACGTTGGCAGCGGGCAAGGGATGCGCCACGTTAACCGCACCGGTGGCATTGGCCCTGGGATCTGGATTCCGGGCGGTTTCGGTGGAGGCGGCGGAGGGGGAGGTATGCCTGATATTTTCTCCGGCGGAGGCGGCGGGTTCGGTGGCGGCGGTGCATCCGGTGGTTGGGGAGACGGCGAATAATGGCTACGCGCGGCACACGCTTTTTTGATCATTTTTTCACCCGCGCCAACGCGATCGATAAGGCGTTTCCCGAGCCGGCCTTACTTCGTATTGAAAAAGTAGTTACCGACGCAGAAGTTGGCACAACGGGGCAAATTCGCGTGGCCATCGAGTCACATTTGCCGGCGATTGCCGCGTGGTCTGGTTATAGCGCCCGCGAACGCTCAGTTGATGTGTTCTCGCAGCTGCGGGTATGGGATACCGAACACAACGACGGCGTTTTGATTTACCTTCTCATGGCCGATAAAGACGTGGAGATTGTCGCGGACCGGCATATCCACCGCGCTGTCGGCGAGCGTGAGTGGCATCGAATTTGCAAACTTATGGAAAGCCACTTTGCCCGTCGCGGGTTCGAACAAGGTGTGTGCATTGGGGCGATGGAAATCGGCGCGCTCCTGCGCCAACATTTCCCTGGTGAAGCGGCACGCAACGAGCTGCCCAACCGGCCTCATTTGTACCGGTAACGCCCTAATACCTACGGCGCAAAAAGGCCATTTTTCGGGAGATATTTCCTGAAAAATGGCCTATTT
>JANMDS010000469.1:0-1723 GCA_031376405.1 Betaproteobacteria bacterium | reverse complement strand
TTCGCGGCTCCGGAACAATCCTTTCTTAACGGCACATGCCGTTTCACTGCGAAGGCGCTCATCATGAACCCACTCAATTTTGTGACCAACCCGGTATCGAAAGTAATCCGCGCGTTTTCGAGCCTTGGAAAATTTATCTTTGTGGTGGGGCTTTGCTACCTCATTAACGCTCTGACTTCGCCCGGCCATTGGTGGGCGCATTGGGTGGCGTTTGGCATGGGCATCGCGGTGGTCATCGCGTGGGCACGAGCGATCAAAAGCGTGTTGGGTGCGCTGGTGCTGGGCGCAATGGGCGTATGGGTGTACAAGCGCTACGGCGCAGAGGCACGGGCGAAATTTGAGGCGTGGTCGGGAAGCGGGAATTCAGCACGCGAATCGTATTGACGCGTCGTTTTTATTCTGAGCGAGCGCTTAAACCTGCGGCATAAAAAGGGCATTTTTCAGGAGATAACTCCCAAAATTGGGCGTTTTTACGCCGCAGGTTTTTATCCTTTTTTTGGTGCATGAAATATGCTGTTCTAGGATTTCTGCCGTTTCGTTCTCACCTTCGCTTTGGCAAACTGGAATAATCTGTCGCGAAGTCGAAATTCGCTCTCCAATTCCCCGTCTCTTGACAGAGACATATTGACTATGAATTTTTTATCATTCAAACTATGGATTAGTCATAGTTTGGAGGGTTTATGGGTCGATTCAGTTTCGTATTGGCGGGTGCATTTTGTTTCGCCGCGATCTCGCCGCTTTGTGCCCAACCCGTACGCTCCAGCGCGCAGCAAGAGTTAAACCGAACCTTAGACGCAGCCCGCTTGGCGCAACAGGCGAGCTTCGGGTTTAACCGCACGGAGCTCGCGCGCGTAGCGACCATCGGCCCGAACGATTGGATTACCGAGCAATTCGCCAAGCCGCAAACCTTCCACAAAGATACGGTGATGGCGCTGCAGGCGAACGCCCACGAGCCGTGGGAAGCGATGATGCCTTCGCTTTGGAAGCAGTATTTTGAGGGCGAAGACCACTTGCGCCAGCGCGTAGCCTATGCGCTTTCTCAAATTACCGTGATCTCGATGCGGAACAATATTTTGCTCGATAACCCGTGCGGGCCTGCCTCGTTTATGGATATGTTGGGCACCCACGCGTTCGGTAATTTTCGCGATATTTTGAAAGACGCAACGCTGCACCCGGCGATGGGCGAATACTTGGATATGAAAAAGTCCGGTAAAGAAACCACCGTGACCAACCCTGACGGCACCAACGTTGCGTTCTATCCGAACGAAAACTACGCACGCGAATTGCTCCAGTTATTTTCAATTGGCACAGTGAAATTAAATTTGGATGGTTCACCACAACTCGATGGCGCGGGCAAAACAATACCGACCTACGATGAAGCCACCGTGCAAGGTTTTGCAAAAGCGTTCACCGGCTGGACGTTCGCTGCCGATAGTCGCGACACCGGTGCCAACACAGTTGGCCGTTGGTTGTGGGAATTTTGGCCGAGCGAAACCGCGTTCCCCGATGCGGCAGTGCGGCGGGATATCCAATGCAAAAAATGGTCGTCCCCGATGCGAGCGTGGACGATCGACCGCTTGCAGCCGGGCACGTGGGATTTGTGTGATGCGCAGAAGCTGGCGACTGGCAGTTCACTGCCCGGTTGCGCCAAACCTAACTTACCGCCCCCTCACGACACATCCGCGAAAACATTACTAAACGGTGCAGTTGTGCCCGCGAATCA
>JANMDS010000377.1:0-8644 GCA_031376405.1 Betaproteobacteria bacterium | reverse complement strand
CCACCGCCGCGATGGCCTCAGTGCGCCAGAAGAGTTCAATGAAACGGCGCAATTCGGGCGGGTATTGCAGCTCGATGGCTGCAACATGACGAGCGAACGCGATGAATTTTGTTACCACGAACCCATGGTGCACCCAGCCTTGCTCTCGCAAGCGGCCCCGCGCAATGTGCTTATTCTTGGCGGTGGCGATGGCGGCGCGGCGAAGGAAGCCCTGAAACACGCTTGCGTCGAGCGGGTGGTGATTGCGGAGTTAGATGCAGAAGTCGTGCGTATTGCAAGAGAATTTTTATCGAGCGTGCATCGAGGTGCATTTGATGATCCGCGCGTGGACTTGCGCATTGGCGATGGACTAGCGTTCGTACGCAACAGTAACGAACAATTCGATCTCATCGTGATGGATTTAACCGACCCAGATGAGAACGCAGGCGCGTTTTATAACGCTGCGTTTTTCCAGCTTGCGCGCGAACGGCTCACGCCCACCGGCGTGCTCACCGTGCATCTGGGCTCACCGTTTTTTCACAGCGCGCGGGTTGCAAGTTTGCTCGCAGCGTTACGTTCGGTGTTTGTGCACGTGCGCCCCCTGCTCGCGTACGTGCCAATTTATGGCGCGCAGTGGCAAATGGCCTGCGCCTCTGCAGGAACGGATGTAGCGAATACCTTGTCGAAAACTACGATCGAACGCGCGAGCGCGCGCCGAGTCGGTACGTTGCAACTTTACCAACCCGCGCAACTTTCCATGCTTTTTTCACCCTGAATCCGCGCGCGGGTGTAGCATCTGTATGCCTGATGGGTTTGTAACGCGTTAAAGGTCTTGAATTCCCTGTAATCGACATTAAGTTGAGAATGGAGGGTAGAAAAATGGCTGTAAACGTAAATCAAGTACTCGACCGCGCCGACTTTGTTTGGTGCAACGGCGATATGTTCCAAACTCAATACCTGCGCCTCGTGGACGATAACGCTCAGGCCGACGATGTGTTGATCGAAGCGGCCAGCGAAAGTGGTGAGCTGTTTTTCACCAAAGTGGAAATCGAACAAGCTGAAGATATGGGCGATGGCTCCATTCGCCTCAAAAACGGCGCGCTTGTGCGGTTCCTCACTTCAGCGGTCGTTCACTAAGCCTTTCTCTGTAAATACCTGCGGCGTAAAAACGGCTATTTTTCGGGATAATCTCCTCGGAAAGTAGCGCTTTTTGCACCACAGGTATAAATGCGTTTTAAGCTTGTAATGTCACCATGCTTTGCAAACGCATCATTCCTTGCCTCGATATTAAAGACGCGCGCGTCGTAAAAGGCGTGAATTTTCTCGGCCTGCGCGATGCGGGCGACCCGGTAGAAGTGGCCAAGCGCTACAACGATCAAGGCGCGGACGAGCTGTGCTTCCTCGATATCACCGCCAGCGTAGAAGCGCGCGGCCTGCTCTTCAATATGATTGAAGCCGTCGCACGGCAGGTTTTTATTCCGCTCACGGTGGGCGGCGGCGTGAAGCGCGTGGATGATATTCGGGATTTACTCAACGCGGGCGCAGATAAAGTGAGCATCAACACTGCTGGGGTGAACACGCCCAATTTGTTCAACGAAGCCAGCGCAAAATATGGCGCGCAATGCGTCGTTGCGGCCATCGACGCGAAAGCGAAATCAGACGGTGCAGCGGGCTGGGAAGTGTTCATCCACGGCGGACGCACACCGACCGGACGCGACGTGATCGACTGGGCGCGCGAAGTAGCCGCGCGCGGCGCAGGCGAAATTTTGTTAACGAGCATGAACCGCGACGGCGCTAAAACCGGCTTCGACATTGAGCTCACTCGCGCAGTGGCCGAAGCCGTGGGCATCCCCGTCATTGCATCGGGCGGCGTTGGAAATCTTGAGCATCTCACCGCAGGCATCACCGAAGGTAAAGCCGACGCGGTGCTCGCCGCCAGCATCTTCCACTACGGCGAATTCACCGTAGCGCAAGCCAAGGCGCACATGCGCGCTGCGGGTGTGCGGGTGCGGGGGTAGACGCGACTTCACCGAATATCCCGCGTTCACCGCTTTCATCACTCCGCTCTAGATCACTGCGTGCATGCGACGCATAATCGCGTCTTTGCATTGCAAATTCCGAAAGGTGCATTATGGCTTTCCAAAAAAATAACGCCCAGGCTGCTAAGCTCGCAGCGCTTTCCAAAGCGCTCAGCTTGCCTGTGCGCGAGATCATGCTTTCTGATGAACACCTTGATAAGGTATGTCCCATTTTTTACGATGGCTTGCCCAAGCTTGCGCGCATGACGATGAACCGAGATAAGTTCAAAGCGTTCTACCTTAACCAGCGATTGAAGCTGGCCGATGAAATGTTTCCCGAGGGCAAAATATGATGTTTTTTAGGGAGATAATTTCCATAAGGCGCACGTTTTACGCCGCAGGTATTTATAAAAAATGATTGACGATGCGACGTTAAACGCTATTGCATGGGATGCGAACGGCTTGGTGCCCGCCATTGCCCAAGATGCCGCTACAAAAGACATTTTGATGGTGGCCTGGATGAACCGCGAGGCGCTTGCGCAAACGCTGGCGAAAGGCGAAGCGGTGTATTGGAGCCGTTCGCGCGCGCGGCTGTGGCACAAAGGCGAAGAGAGCGGGCACACCCAGCGCGTAGCGGGTATTTACCTCGATTGCGATGGCGATGTGTTGCTATTGCAAGTGGAGCAAGCTGGCGGCATTGCGTGCCATACTGGGCGGGCGAACTGCTTTTTTCGAAAACTCGAAGCGGGCGCGTGGAACACCACCGCACCTGTATTAAAAGACCCTTTTGCGATCTACAAAAAATGACTACCAATAGCGATTACGATGATGTATTTGATAGGCTCGCCGAAACCATCGCCTCGCGCAAAGGCGCTGAATCGAATACTTCTTACACAGCGAGCCTGTTCGCCAAGGGCAGCGATACGATACTTAAAAAAATTGGTGAGGAAGCCACCGAGTTTGTGCTTGCAGCCAAACATGCAAGCTTGGGCGGGAGGAATGTGTTCGTAGTGAAAGAGGCGGCGGATTTAATATTTCACCTCTTCGTGGCGCTGGCGGATCGGGGCATTGCGCTCGACGACATACGCGCGGAGCTGCAACGGCGCGAGGGCACTTCGGGTCATCAAGAGAAAGCGGCGCGCACGGAACGCTAGAAGACGCCTCAGAAATGAAAAGCGCCGCAGGGGTTTAAAAACCTGCGGCGCTTTTTTTCGCTACGAATTTTGGTGGTCACTCGGAATCGAACAACTCACAAAATCAATGACTTACAGATACCAATCTGTGAATAGCCCCCAAATTAGCCCCCAAATTGAAAGTCACTCATTGAAAGGCGCAAAGTAACAATCCGCACAATCCGTGCAAATCAATTTCAAAAATTACGTGGCGGGCGCACGGTTGTTACGTTTTAGTCGGTAGGCTTTATACCGACACTGCCAGCTTTAACCCCAGCGAGGTCACTACGCGGCTCACGGTATCAAATCTGGGGTGCGCCCCTGAACGCAATGCTTTGTAAAGCGCCATACGCGTAAGCCCGCTACTTTCTGCCATTTGCGTCATGCCCTTTGCCTTCGCTGCAATGCCTAACGCTTCCACTAATTCATCATGGTCACCATCGGCCATCACTTGCGTAAGATATTCAGCCAATGCAACATCGTTATCAAGGTATTCCGTAATATCGAAAGCGGGCAAGTCTGCAATCTTGGTGCGTTGCGTTTCTGATTTTCGGGTTGCCATATCAATCCTCAATGGTTAGCGCTAATGCCTTAGCTCTGCCGATATCTGCTTGCTGGGTAGATTTATCGCCCCCGCCAAGCATCACCACGATCACTGCAAAGCAATACTCGCACTGATAAACACTACTTTGCAACCAAAAATTCGATCTCATATGTGATGCCTGAGTTTTGTGAAATATTTATGCACTTAATCACTCTAGGACGATTGAAAGGCCCGAGAACTTCGCATTGCCCTATTGCCGCGTGCGATTGTTTTGGTTTTGGATTTGTAACAGGATGGAAGTAGGCAAACTGTTCGAGCCGGAACACTTGTCTATCCCTATGTCGAATTGGAATGGGAGTTCCTGTCAATACAAAAACATCTCCCTCGTCGAGTTGATACGTAAAACCAAACGTACCGTTTACATATTGCGAAATCCCCATTTCTGGCGAAGCGCACTTCTGGGTAACATCACGTCCATTCACTACAAATTTTACGCATCGCCCGGATACCCTATTGAATTCCATCTGTCGCAGCGGTCGCGCGGTTGCGCCACTCGGGCTGTACGCTGATAAAAAAGCCGCCCAGTCTTTGTTTCCGTTGCGATACGGATCTAATCGCTTGCTCCACTTCTTGTCGATCTCAGACCAACTGCGCAAATTTTTTCGAATATTTCTAAGCCTCTCTACTGAAATACTATGCTTAGAGCCGTTAAGTTGTTTTGCTAAGGCTTCGGCTACGGGATCTGATGACATGCTTGCGAAAAACAATTCGGCAGAGTCTAACGATTCCTTGGTATACGGAAGTAGCCTCGGGTGGCCGAGCCACCAGACAGCAAACTCGTCTACCTCATCTTCATTGTCGAAACCTTCAAGTCCGTAAATGTACAGTAGGCTATGCGCCAATTCATGAAGTGCAATGAAAGTTACTGCTGGAATTTGACCGTTTTCTGCAAGATACGCGACTAATTCAGAGCAAAGTCGAATTGTTGGTAGGTGGGAAAAGGCATTGTTTTGAAAACACGGCGCTACGACCGTATCAAACGGTGGCCACAATTGGACTAGAGAGACAGGCGAGATCGCTCGAATAATAATGTCCCGCAGATACTCCAACAAGTCGTGTTCGCGAATTCCCGTACGAAAGCGTTCGATGGTTATGTTTGTGCCAATAGGTGCGCTGAGATGCACGAACCGACAATTAGATTTTTTTCCAATTTCTAAACGAATTTGACTGCTCGTTTGCGCCTCAGTGAGCGCTCCACTGGCACTAACAACGCTGCCGGTGACTTGCGCGTTAGATTTCGCAATATAGGTCATATGATCAGCTGGGAAACGAGGATCAAATTCGCAACCAAGCGAAATGCCCTGAGCTGTCGTAACGGTAAACCGGCGTACGTCCTCCAGCTTACTATATGCCTTTGAAACAAGAACTACCGAGGGTTTCTCGATCACATACGCTCGACCGCTCTCATTTAAACCGAACAAAATGAAAAGCCAAAACAATGCAAATTTAAGAAAAACGAAAAAGCGTGTAGCCATATTCCTACCTTTAAAACGATCCAGTGCAACCGCGCAAAAGCATAGCCATCAATGAGGTGACGAAGATGGCGGTTAGCACTCCGCACAACAATTCAAACATTGTGTTTTTTACTTGTGTTGATGTTTCTACCATCGAAAATTCAATTAGTTCTTTTGTATTGTTGAATGCTTTTCTCAACAGCTCATCCACATCACGCTTTTTTTGTGCTTGCTCGGGTTCGGTCTTTTCTTTTTTGGACTGATTCGCCGACGAATTGTTGCTGCGACTGTTACTCGTAGCTTGATCTGAGCTTTCCGGTTGCTCCCTTCTGTGAGCGTCCCTTCTATTTTTTTCTAGATCAGAAATATACGAGTCGTACTTAGTCCTACCGATTGGATCGCTTAGTACCCCCCAAGCAAGATTAACATGCTGCATCTTTCGCTTCGCACTCACTTCTTTGTTTCTGTCTGGATGATACTTTTGCGCCATGCGGCGATACGCAATTTTCAAATCCCCATGCGAGGCATTGCGGTCACTGCATAGAATTCCGTAGAGATCATCGCGGATTTCTTGAATTACGCTCTCTATTTTTTGATCTTCCATAGCCCGATAGCCACTAGCGCAATGACAACCGCTAGTACATTTAATAATATCGACCCAGTTACTTTTCCGAATTGAAATGCAAATAGCGCAAGGGCAAAAAGCGCGATAGAGACTACGGCCTTTATGATGAACGAAATTACGCTTTTCATTTCTATTACCTTTTTATAGATTTCTCAGAATTGCCGAGGCTGCTTTTTACTTTTTTTGATTAAAGTTTTAGTTGTTCACCCGTTAACTAGACCGGAATCAATTGTTTACAAAAGAACCAAATCAATTAGCAATCAGTCGAAACTAAAAAGCGGTTTCGAGACCACTTGATTACCGAGTGTTTGGTTTCCAATTGCGCGCTAATGTCTGCGCTTCAGCGCGTTGGCTAGGCGTGATCTGCCTTTCGATTATGTCGCGGTTTTTTGTCGCATTTGCGTAGCCCTGCGTACTCGAAAGCAGAAACCAAAAATAAGCCAACATGCCGTCTTTCGACACGCCCCGACCATTGAAGTACATAAACCCAAGGTTGAACTGCGCCTCCGCATCCCCCTGATCCGCCGCCTTGCGATACCATGCCACGGCTTGGTTGTCATCTTTTGGTACGCCGCGCCCTTTGAGATAGATGTATCCAAGCAACATTTGAGCTTGAGCATTGCCCCTCTCGGCCAGCGGTCTGATTTCTTTGATCGCCGTCACATCGTCACCGTTTCTTAATGCAGCCAATCCCTCATCCAACCCCGCGAACGCAACCGGCATCACTGCAAGCGCCACGCAAGCGATGAGCGGATTTAATATCAAGCGACGTTTGTGGTTTAAGGTAGCAAGCATTGCGGGCGGGTTTCTAAATTGAGGTTGAAAATTGCGCGATTGTGGTGAATTCATCTCCATTGGGTTTAACGCCGCCGATGCCCCGTCACCATAGTTCCATCGCGCTTTAAATAAGTGCGCACGTGGGTGGATTGCCGCGTAGTGCGGATCACTTTCGCGCGGGGCACTTTGGCTTTTTTGATTTTCATTGCGCGGGGCTTGGCGATGCGCGGTGCTTTGGCAGCGCTGATTTTCTTCACGCTCACGCTGCTAACCTTACTGCCACGCGGGGAGCGGGCTTGGGCTTCGGGGATGGCGAAGCCGACGAGTAAAAGCAATGAAAGTAAAGCGACCCGAGCGCGGGCGAAGCGACTAAAGTTCATGATGCATATCGGTTATCTAGGTTGGCTGAATTTACCTCGCTGGCGAGCAAATTAGATCGTGAAAGTCGAACGCAATGACCAAAGGCAATTCTAGGATGATGAGCGGCGAGCCATCGGGTGCGGCAAATAATTTGGATGTAGTTTTGGGCTATCGCTATTGCATCGTTGCGTTGAAATTTGTAGCATCAAAGCAAAATTAAAAATCGGCGCTGAACTCATCACAACGCTTCGCAAGCAAATGCGCAATCGTTGAGCGGCGAGGGTTACCAAAGGAAGGCAGCGCCCGCCAAGCGCAACGCTCAGCATCCTGCCGCGCTATACCGCCGTCAAACTCCATGATGCTTGCCCGCTCATCAAACCGTTCGCGCGCCGAAGTGTCCGAGTCCTCTATTGCATCCATGGGTATATGAGCATCTTCAATTCCTGCGGGGCAGCTAAGGTGCTCATCGCTATTAACTACATGAACATCTTGGAAAGTTTGAGCATCTTGAATTGGATGAGCATCTTGCGATTTAGGCAGCGCCCACCACCACGACCCTTTCCTGCGAATCGGCGAAATGCGCAACGCAGCCTTTGTGCGCTGCATCGTGGCTTTGCTGATGCCGCGCTCACTCGCTCTAGCAAACAGCGCCGCCGACGCAACCACAGCGCTATCCGATAGCTCCATAAGCAGGAATTGAACAGCCTTCTCTGATGCGGGAGATTTTTGTAAGTCGATCACTTTCATTACCTCACCATCTGGGTTTGATCTCACCACGCAACATGCGCGCTATCGCCTCATTTGCCGCGTTTTTCGCTCTGATTTCCCGCTGGGTTCGGCGAATGGCAACGAGCACGGTAGCTGATTCGTCGCGCACCTGAGAATTTGGCAACTGGTCAACCTCTTTTAATACTTGGGTAAGTCTGCCATCCCCCCACTGCGCAAGCTCGGCGAGCTCACAAACGTAACCTTCAAGCATGCTTCTCTGCTCCTCCATAGTCAAGATGCTCGGCATTCGCTGAGGGAAGGTAGTCTTCTTTTTCTTTATTGGAATTTTCGAAATATCGATCATGTTGGTGTGTCGTCGCTCTCATTTATTTAGCTGCGGAAATCAAAGGCTCGCGGGTCGCGCACGCGCTCCCTTTTTCTTGAGCGCCAGCGCTGTACCTGGCAAAAATGCATAGGGTGTTTTAATTTCAAAGCTGAAGACTTCGTTTTTGAAAAACCACCCCCAAACCATGGAAAGCCCCTATCCATGCGGGTTTCAAGGCTTTTTAATGCATCGCTCCAGCTTCGAAATTCAAAGATGGGAAACCCCTCCGACTTTGTAAATCGAACCGTGTCGAATTTGGATTTCGAACCGGTGCGTGTTCGGTTTTCGAATCGGGGAATTTTTTTTCGGTGCTTTTTTTGCGATTCACCTTTGACTGCTTGATTGTGTTTTTTGCATCATCAATCGTCGAAAACGTACGCCATTCGTTGGAAGCTTTGTACGCGTCAATTTCAGGTTTTTTCCATTGATGCGCCTCTAGGTCGGTGAACCGATAGAGCACGGGGATGGCCTGACCTCGGCGCACGTTGCCGCCCTCACGGGTGACCGCGATAAACCCGAGAGTTTTTAATTCTCGCAAGGCTTGGGCGAGCGTGGACGATGA
>JANMDS010000372.1:0-3138 GCA_031376405.1 Betaproteobacteria bacterium | reverse complement strand
AAATACATAACTTATTGATTTGTTGTGTGTTTTTATAAATGCGCCTAGAATCAATTTCTACTGAATTTGAACGGAGTGTGAACATGAAAAATAAGCTCAGTCTTACAGTGGCATTGGGCTGCACGTTGGCGGGCACCTGGGCGTTTGCGGCCGATGAAACCCAGTTCCCCTCCAAGAGCCGCACTCTCACTGTGCCCCGTCCAGTGGAGTGCAAAGAGTGGAAAGCACCGCTACCCGACAAGCAAGTGGGTGTGCAATTCCCAGCAGATTTGCGCGGTGTGCAACGTGGCGATGCGGCGATCCTCGTGCGCATTGGCACGGATGGCAGCTACTTGCAGTTAGTAGATGGCTTAGAGAGCCACGACGGGCTCATGAGAGCGGCGGAAGAGTCCGTTAAGCAGTGGACGTTTAAACCGGCCGTTTGCAATGGCCGCGAAATCGTGGCCGATGCGCGGGTGGATTTTCAGTTTAGAAGCGAAGGCGCGATTACGTTTGGTACGAGCATGGGCAAAGCGTTTGTGCCACGTTAGTGTATTGAGGTAACTTAGTGAAACAATACGGCTAACGAAACTGTTAGCCGTATTTACTATGAGCATTAAAAGTGATAAGTGGATTCGCCGCATGGCCGAATCAACTGGGATGATTGAGCCCTTTGAACCTGGCCAAGTACGCCAGATCGATGGCCGAAAAGTGATCTCCTACGGCACGTCGAGCTACGGTTACGACATCCGCTGCGCACCGGAATTTAAGCTTTTCACTAACATCAATTCCACCATTGTCGATCCAAAAAATTTCGATGAAAAATCGTTCGTGGATATTAACGCCGAGTCATGCGTGATCCCACCGAACTCGTTTGCGCTCGCGCGCACGGTGGAGTATTTCCGTATTCCGCGCAATGTGCTCACCATTTGCTTAGGCAAAAGCACCTACGCCCGCTGCGGCATCATTGTGAACGTGACGCCATTTGAGCCCGAGTGGGAAGGCTATGTAACGCTGGAGTTCTCCAACACTACGCCTTTGCCAGCAAAAATTTATGCCAACGAAGGCGTTGCACAGGTTTTGTTTTTCGAGTCCGATGAAGTGTGTGAGACTTCGTACAAAGACCGGGGTGGGAAGTACCAAGGTCAACGTGGCGTTACGCTTCCAAAAGCCTGATTTTCAGGGAGATAATCTTTAAAACAGGCTGTTTTTACGCCGCAGGTAGAACCTAATAATGCACGCTCCCGTTGTCGCACTTTTCCTCGCAAGCGGGCGCGGCACGCGCTATGCTCAGCAAAAGCCCGGCGCCAACAAATTGCTAGAAGCGCTGCCTGATGGCGGCATCGTCATCGAACGTGCGCTCGCCCCGTATTTGGCGGCAGCCGATGAGGTGATCGCTATCGTGCCAAACGCGGAAACGCAAATCATGCTGACGCTCCGGCGGGCAGGCGTGCGCACGGTAATCGCGCCCGATGCGCACCTGGGCATGGGGCACACGCTCGCGGCCGGTGCACGCGAGGCGCTCTACCGCTTTCCAAATTTGGCGGGTGTAATGGTCGGGTTAGCGGACATGCCGTGGTTGCGGCAGGAAACGGTTACGAGCGTAATGAATGCAATGCGCTGCGGCGAGCTGTGCGATGCGGTGCGGGTGCGCAATGCGGGGACGTTTGGCCATCCTGTGGGCTTTTTGGCATCGCAAGTTTTGAGCTTGACCACGCTCTCGGGCGATGCGGGTGCGCGCGTGCTGCTGCAAAGTGGCACGCTGCGGATTCGCTATGTTGATGTACCGGACGCGGGGTGCTTGTTGGATGTAGACCGGCCAAACGATATCGGCTGAACCACGTTAGGTACGCCGATCATGGCATCTTGGTGCGCTAAGAAGCTGGTGGTCTCGACGCGCTGCTCCCACCAGCCCAACACATCGTCCGCTTTCATGGGCTCGGCTACGAAAAAGCCTTGCACTTCATCACAGCCCATTTCTTTCAAAATTTTGAATTGCTGCGGCGTTTCTACGCCTTCGGCAATGATGCGCATATTTAAAGTGTGACCCAGCGCGATAATGGATTGCACAATATTGCGCGAGGCTGGCGCATCAATATCCGTGACAAATTGCCGGTCAATTTTTACGTGGTTAAACGGAAACCGCGCGAGATAATTCAACGAAGAAAATCCGGTACCGAAGTCATCTAACGACAGCATAAAGCCACGCGCAGATAAATTTTTCAATGCCTTTTCCATTGCAATCGGGTCGTCGGCAATGACCGATTCGGTGATTTCCAAATCCACCAATCGCGGAGGCAGATCATACGCATCGAGCATTTGGTGCAGCGACTCAATCCAGCCTTGTTGCTCCAATTGCCGCACCGATAAGTTAATGGCAACACGCATATTCAGATCGCGCGCTTCCCAGCGTTTCGCGTAGCCAAAAGCCAGCTCCAGCACGCGCTGGCCCAAGGGCACGATAAGACCAGATTGCTCGGCCAACTGAATGAACTGCCCAGGCGGGATAATGCCTTTTTGTGGGTGATGCCAGCGCACGAGCGCCTCCATGCCCACAGGTGTACCGTCGTCGGCCCGCACCTGCGGCTGGAACGCCACATGGAGCTGCCGGTTGGCAATGGCGCTGCGCAACGCTTGCTCCCGCGCGGAAATATTTGTCTGATCGGTTTCTACTTCTTTGCGATACCAATCGGCACGGTTGCGCCCTTTCTGCTTCGCGGAATACATCGCAGCATCGGAGGCGCGAAGTAGCGCCGAGCTTTCGTTGGCATCAGCGGGGTACATTGAGGCACCGATCGATAGCGTGATGAGCGTGCTGCGTCCGCCCAAATCAATTGGGTTTCGTAACGCGTTATACACATTGCCCAAGTAGCGTTCCACCACTGATTTAGCGCTATCAGGCGGCAAGTTGCGCACGACCACGACAAACTCATCGCCGCCTAAGCGCGCAGCAATATCAATCTCGCGCAAATGCCCGCGCAGCGTAGCGGCCACATGTTGGAGCACCCGATCACCGAATTCGTGACCAAGCGTATCGTTGAGCCGCTTAAAGTGGTCTACATCGATGAAGAGCACGCAGGCCAGCGCCCGCAAGCTCACGGCTTCGAGCAGGGCGCGGTCAAGCTCTTCGGTCAGCTTTGCCCGGTTTGGCAACTTAGT
>JANMDS010000363.1:0-9431 GCA_031376405.1 Betaproteobacteria bacterium | reverse complement strand
GATATCTCCAAAAAAGTGGCCGTTTTGCGCCGCAGGTATCATCCCAGAAAGCACTAGCGCATCGCCATTGGCTGTAACTTCCCCACGTTCAACGCGAATATGCCATTGAACATTCTCTGCTTTTTGTGCTCCAATATTGTGATGCGTGTATCTAAACCAACGGTTGCCTTCATCTGCGTGCTCATCAGCGCGCTACTGGTGCGTGCAGCCATTTCGGCAACGATGCCCATTTCCATGCTTGGAAACATTCCGAGTGTGCTGGCTATAGAAAAACCAGCCGCTACGCACGACGATTGCCCCGGGCACGCCACCGCCAAAGCAGGCATCAACGCAGGCGCTGAGCCTGCTTCCTGCGCGTGGTGTGGCGAATGCTGCGTGAGCGCGCCAGTGTTCGCATTTAATCCCGATCAAAATATAGCGAAAAATGCGCAGCACGCCGTGTTTGCGCGCGTAACGATTCGCCGCTTCGTCTATCTCACGCCAGGGCTTTACCGCCCACCCGCCGTTTAGCCTCGACACCCAAAATTCGTCTGCAATAACGCGACCACCGCGTTATTGCATCGTTGAATGTTTTGCGTTGAGGTTTCACCATGGTTACCCTAAAAATCACCGCGCTCGTTGCGTCGTTAGCGTCCGCTTACGCTTTCGCGCAAACGCCGCCCGTAAGCCCGCCTTCAGCCTTCGCTGGCTACCAGCTGCATTCCGAGAAAAATCCGCTCATTGATTGGCGCGGTGCAAACAATTTGATGGAAAAACTCGACGGCCATATGGGGCACGTTCGCGGCGGGCCGCGCAGCATGAAGCCTGCGGAAGAGGCGATGCCGTCTAAGCCTGCGATGAGCATCGCGCCAGAAAAAATAGAAATGAAAAAACCATGAAAACACTTTCAATCCTAGCCGCCGCGTTGATACTCAGCGGCTGCGCCTCGCTCGGCATCGAAGAACAGCGGCGCTCCGTAAGTGAGTTCGCAACCAAGCAAGGTTTCGGCGCAACGCCTGTGCTCACCAATCCACAAGCCCGCAGCAAGGCCGATGCCGAAGTGACGCAATGGCTCGCGCTCCCGCTCTCGCAAGAGGCAGCCGTGCGCATTGCGTTAACAAGCAGCCCGGAGTTTCAAGCGATGCGCGCCGGGCTAGAGGCTGCCTCCGCGCAAGCGGGCGCGCAGGCACAGCCGCCCAATCCGCTTTTCACCTTTGAGCGCCTCGTGCGCAAAGAGGGCGGCGCGTTGGATATAGATATCGGGCGCATGTTGGCCACTTCGCTTTTTGATTGGCTCACCCTGCCCTCGCGCTTGAAAACGGCCGAGCGCGTACAAGCCGTGCAGCAGTTGCAGGCGACTGCCATGCTCACCCAAACGGTGGCGAACACCCGGCAAGCTTGGGTACGCGCTGTCGCCGCACAGCAAACAGCGATGTATTTCGGACAAGTGCGCATGGCGGCTGATGCCAGCGCGGAGTTAGCCCGACGGATGCAAGCGGTGGGAAATTTCAGCAAACTGCAGCGGGCGCGTGAGCAAGCGTTTTATGCGGACGCCACCACCCAACAAGCCCGCGCCCAACACGCCGCGCTCGCCGCGCGCGAAGCGCTCGTGCGCGCGCTCGGGCTAGATGCCGCGCAAGCCCAATTGCTCAAACTACCCGAAAGGTTGCCTGATATGCCTGGAGCGGCCCGTTCCGCGCCGGAGATCACCCAAGCCGCGCTGGGGCAACGCCTCGATGCGCGGCTCGCCAACGCTGAGCTGGAAAATCTTGGCGCATCGCGTTCGATGGTGGCTGCGAAAAGCGCGGTGAGTGGCTTGCATGTGGCAGGCATTCGCCATAGCGCAACAGACAAAGAACCACAGCGTGGTTATGAAATCGAAATTCCCATACCTATTTTCGATTGGGGTACAGGAATGCGCCGCGAGCTCGGCGCGCGCATTCGCGCCGCGCAACACACGGCCACCCAAACCGCCCGCGCCGCCAGCTCGCAATTGCGCGAATCCCATAGCGCGTATGTGACTTCGTTTGAAATCGCTAAACACTATCGAGATGAAATCGTGCCGCTTCGCAAAGCCATTGCCGATGAAATGCTTTTGAAATACAACGGAATGTTGATTGGCGTATTTGAATTGCTGGCGGACTCACGCGAGCAGATTGGCAGCGTGATCCAAGCCATCGATGCGCAAAGGGATTTTTGGTTAGCTGATGCCGCGCTCAACGCTACGCTTTTAGGCGCGCCGAGCGGAGCCGTGATGCTCAACGCTGCTATGCCCTCCGCCGCAAAATCTGAAGGACACTAATGATGAACGCACGCCGCAATTTTTTAGTCAACTCCGCTGGCGCCATGCTCGCTACCGCAGCCGTGAGCAAAGCCGCGATGGGTACCGTGCCCGAAGCGCCAACGATGGATAAACCCACGATGTCCCCGCCGTTGTATCCGAAATCTGGCAGGCCGTATCGCCCTGTGGTGACGTTGAATAGTTGGACGCTGCCGCCGCGCATGAAAGATAACTGGAAAGAATTTCACTTAGTCGCCGAGCCTGTGATTCGTGAAATCGCGCCCGGAATGAAAGCCCGCCTGTGGGGCTACAACGGGCAATCGCCCGGACCCACGATTGAAGTGGTCGAAGGCGATAACGTGCGCTTGTTCGTGACCAACAAATTGCCAGAGCACACCACCATTCATTGGCACGGCCAGCGCTTGCCAAGCGGTATGGATGGCGTGGGCGGTATGTCCCAGCCGCACATCAAGCCGGGGCAAACATTTGTGTATGAATTCGTCGCGCGCAGGCCCGGGACGTTCATGTATCACCCGCACGCCGATGATATGGTGCAAATCGCAATGGGCATGATGGGTATGTGGGTCACGCATCCAAAAGAGCCAGAGAATTTAATCGGCTATCAAGAAGCGGATCGTGATTTTTGCTTTTTGCTCAATGCCTATGACGTAGAGCCCGGCAGCGCAACACCAAAGGTTAACACCATGTTGGATTTCAATATCTGGACATGGAAGTCTCGCGCCTTCCCCGGCATTGATCCCCTAGTGGTCAAGCGCGGCGACCGGGTGCGCGTGCGCATCGGCAATTTAACGATGACCAACCACCCGATTCACCTACACGGGCATGAATTTTTTGTCACCCAAACCGATGGCGGCATCGTGCCCCCGCAAGCCCGCTGGCCAGAAGTCACCGTAGATATCGCTGTCGGGCAAATGCGGGCTCTTGAGTTTGATGCCACCGAAGTAGGCGATTGGCCATTTCATTGCCACAAGAGTCATCACACGATGAACGCGATGGGCCACAACGTGCCGACGATGATTGGGGTAGACCATCGCGGCGTGGTCAATCAAATCAACAAACTCATCCCCGAATACATGGTGATGGGCGAGCGCGGTGGCGCGGATATGGGCGATATGGAAATGGTGTTGCCCGACAACACACTGCCGATGATGACAGGCGCCGGGCAATTTGGCCCGATTGAAATGGGCGGCATGTTTAATATTGTGAAAGTGCGTGAAGGCTTGGCGAAGGATGACTACAAAGACCCAGGGCACTACCAACACCCACCGGGAACAAGCGCCTACGAATGGAAAGGCGTATCGCAAAACGTGACCCGCGCGCCCACCTCAGCGCAAGGCAGCATCGAAGAGTCGCTGCGCATCGAAAGCAAAAAGAGCCTCGGTATCGGAGGACACGCGCACACACATCCGAACGTTGGTGCGCCCGCGCAGATGAGCGGCACAAAACCGCCTGTTACGCCAATTTCAGCCGCGCCGAAAGAGATTACAGTTACGGTACGTAAACCATCTGGTCACAGCGGGCATTAAGGATAATATGAAAAACAAACACATCGTCGTTACTGCCTTAACGCTATTTACATGTGTGAGCAGTGCGTTCGCCCACCGAGATGGTGCGCACGCGAAAGCAAAGCCAAACAAGCTTTCTCCCGACATTCACGCATGGGGACAACAAGGCGACCCGAAAAACGCTGTGCGCACGATCAACATTGATATGGCGGACACTATGCGCTTTTCACCTGATGTCCTGAATGTGCGCTTGGGCGAAACGGTAAAGCTCGTCGTGCGCAACACGGGCAAAACGATTCACGAGTTAGTGCTTGGAAGCGAGGACGAACTCAAGAAGCACGCGGAACTGATGAAAAAATTTCCGAATATGGAACATGACGAGCCGTACATGGCGCACGTAAAGCCAGGCACAACGCAGACCATCACGTGGCGATTTAGCAAGCCCGGTACTTTTGCATTTGGCTGTTTGCTCCCGGGGCACTGGGAAGCGGGCATGAAAGGGACCATTGCGGTCGCCAATTTTTCTACGAAATCTTAAAAGGAAACATAATGAAATCTTTACTTACTGTTGCTACATTGGCTCTCGTGTCAATGACGGGATTATCACAAGTCACCGCGCAAACCACGCCTCCCGCAATGGAAACCAAAGCCAAAGAAATGGTGGATGCGGAAGTGAAAAAAGTGGATAAAGACGCAGGCAAAGTCACGCTTAAACACGCCGAAATTAAATCCCTCGATATGCCCGCGATGACGATGGTGTTTCGCGTGAAAGACGATGCGCTGTGGGCTAAATTAGCCGAGGGCACAAAAGTGAAAGTGTCTATTGAGAAAGCCCTCATGGGCTATAACGTGACCCAGGTAGAGCTGATCAAGAATTAGACGTTGTCAATTGCGATGCCGACAGAGTTTCCTATTTAAAGTACGCGTTCCGTGCCGTAATTTCTGGGCGTACCGTGACTACATACGCAGAGGATTTCGTAGTGTTTCGCCTTAAAAAATATTTAATTGCGATGATTACCCTTAGTGTAATTGGCTGCGCAAGCTCCCCTTCCCGCGAAGGCGTTGCAGTGCATACTCCGACTGCGCGTACGTTCGAAAATTTACCAAAGAGTCAGCATCGACCTAAGCTAGTGCTGGTTTTGTCGGGCGGGGGATTGCGCGGTTTCGCTCATGTCGGCGTACTGAACGTACTTTCCGAGCAGGGGATTGTTCCTGATGTGATTGTTGGTTCGAGCGCAGGTGCATTGGTCGGCGTGCTGTACGCACGACACCGCGATATGCCATTACTGCGTAACGATATTTTTTCGATTTCCCCTGACCATTTTGCCAAACTCGCATTACCTCGCTTACCCCTGCTGTCTTGGCTGCCAGGCTCGCTTGGTGTTCTTCATTTTGATGGCTTTGAGGCTTTTCTTGCAAAGAAGCTAGGCAACTGCCGACTAGAGCGCTTGATACCACGAACGTACGTGGTTGCGACCGAATTGCAAACAGGCACAGCAGTTGCATTTGACAGCGGCGACTGCGCCCGTGCTATTCACGCGTCCTCGGCGATTCCTGGCCTTGCTGTACCGGTAACGATGGGCTCTCGAATGTATGTAGACGGCCAAATTTCCAGTCCGCTTCCTGTGGAGGCAGCGAGGGCGCTTGGTGGGCGTATCATCTTAGCGGTTAATGTCGTTTATGCACCTACGGATAGTGCGATTGAGAGCTATCCATCAGTCTTCATGCAAGGCTGGAATAGTACGATTTACGCGCTGAGTAAGTTACAGGAGCAGCAGGCAGACATCCTGATCACACCACAATTTCGCAGTACTTCGCAATTCACGCTGATTGACCGCGAAGAAATCGTGGCTGCTGGTGAAACTGCCATGCGAAATTCAATGCCAACACTAAAAACACTGCTTGATAAAATGCATGTAGTGGAGCAATCTGAGGGGAACTAAACATGATCGACATACACTAAAAATTGTGAAACTACTATTGCAATGGCGAAAATGGATTTCTGTAAGCGTGCTTGCGGGGCTTGTTTTTGCGTCCTTTGCTACCGTGTGTGCTTCGCATTGCTTACTTGCAAGTGCAGCGCAAAATCAGAGCGCCGTGCAAGTTTTAATTGGTGATGAGAATAGCGATACGTTGGGTTCTGCAAAAACTGAGCTCTGCCCATTCACAGCAATGTGTGTGGCTGCGGTTACCGCAGCTATATCCTCACAACCTTTCGTGACCTTGCCTCTCGTTGTACAGGCGCTTGCGCCTGAGATTGCTGTTGCAACGTTCGCATCGATAGCCTTCCCACCGCCAGTCCCCCCGCCCAACTCCGTTTAGCACGACACCTATTCTTAGCGTAGCTAAGCTACGCAGTGTTATGTTTTTTTGGAGATCAAAATGAACTTTGTTCGATGTGTGCGCCTCACGTGCGTGGCTGCTGCATTTTGTATACCCCTTGCAAATGCAGGGCCAATGGGGTTTTCGGGCAGCACAATGTCAATGGGCGATTTCGGCCCTAATTGGCGTGAGCTTTTCGCTAACCATGCCCTCACTTCGCGTGATGCGGTCGGCGCGGAAGTGCTATTTATGCGATCTGATGATGGTCGTCGTGAGCGTGAAATGGCTGGCGTTACGTACACCCGCCTCGTGAGCCGATGGAACGCGCCAGATTCGCAGGCCAATGTATGGTTTGTTGGCGGAGTGAGTGCTGTGCGTGGCAACGATTTCAACGGCACGCGCCTGATGTTCACGCCCGGCATTCAACTCGATTACGAAACCACGCGCGTTTATGTCTCGGCGCTCGGTCGGCTCTATCGAGCGCGGGGCATCAACCACGACTACGGCTCGGTACGTGCCGGTTTTTCGTTTTGGGAAGCGGAGTACGACGAGATTCAGCCGTGGTTTGTGCTGGAAGCGCGCCGTATGCGCAATCTATCCGACAAGCCTGAAATCACGCCTATGCTTCGGCTAATTAGTAAAAATTACTTCGTTGAGCTCGGTGTCAACACCGCGCGTCAAGCCCGATTCAATTTTATGTATGTGTTTTGAAATCAATACACACCATCCCCTTTTTTATGGAGTTACATCATGAATAATCTTTCAATATTTCGTTTGGGTCGTATCGTCGCAATCTCGCTTGTGCTCTCAACCTCAGCCGCGCAAGCCACTACGCTCGTGGCTACCGTCAATGGCATGGTCTGCGCCTTGTGTGCCCAAGGCATTGAGAAGAAATTGCGCGCCCTTAACTCAACGCAAGATGTGTACGTCAACCTTGGTCAGAAAGTGGTTGCTGCGCAAATCAAAGACGGTCAAAAAATGGACGAAACTGCATTTCGTGCATTGATCAAAGACGCGGGCTACGACGTGGCTGCCCTGCAATCGGTTGAGAAAACTGCAGCGCAAATTAAAACCGAAATGAAGACCAAAAAATGAACGATCTATCAACCTCAACGCAAAGCGCCACGCGCGCGAGCTGGGCATCACTCGCGTCCAGCTCGGCTACGCTTATTTGCTGCACGTTACCCGCGCTCCTCGTCGCGATTGGAGCAGGTGCGACGATGGCGGCGTTAACCAGCGCTGTGCCACAACTGGTCTGGCTCTCGGAACACAAAATTAGTGTATTTGTGTTTGCTGGGGCGATGCTCGCAATCTCTG
Source organism: Betaproteobacteria bacterium (assembly GCA_031376405.1). Lineage (GTDB taxonomy): Bacteria > Pseudomonadota > Gammaproteobacteria > Burkholderiales > Casimicrobiaceae > JANMDS01. The sequence goes on along the minus strand of JANMDS010000363.1, from coordinate 2,006 downwards.
GTGTGCTGCAATGGCAGGCTCGCCGCGCGCCTTGCCCAGCCGATCCGGCGCTGGCCAAAACCTGCAATCAGGCACGCCGCAACGCGCGCTGGATTTACGGGCTCTCAACTGGGCTCTTCGGGATTGGCGCAATGTTTGCCTTCGTGTTGCCAGCGCTCATGTAGCGTTACTAAAGCGAGTCCAAACCTGCGGCGCAAAATCGCCATATTTTGGAGGAAATCTCCGAAAATATGGCTATTTTGCGCCGCAGGTATTTAGCCGCAGTACCTCGCAAGCGCTACGGTTACTTCACTACAAAGCGAACTGTTTTAGCTGTTGAATTCGGTAGCGACACTACGGCTACGATTTTCGACCCGGCTGCCACTTTGAACGCACCTTTTGCTGCCAAGGCATTGCCGTCCGCTGCGAGGCTGACTTCGGATTTGTCCGCGCCGTTGAGGATGGTGAGCTTGGCCGTTCCGCCGTCTACTTTTACCGGTTTACCGTGGTCGGACACGTGCAGGGCAATCAAATCAGGCTTGGCAACCAACTCGAAGGTAACGTGATGTGCCGTTGCGACGATGCCTCCGTACCTGGCTTTTTCGTCGTGCCCGGAGCCTGCGAGGGCGGGAGCAGATGCCGAGGCGAGAGCAAGACACGCGGAGAATACTAATTGTGAAAATTTCATGACTATTCCTTCGCTAAAAACTAAAAAATGATCTAAAACGCTTCATCGCCGCCCGTGGCCAACAATCGCTCCGCATCACGGCGACCAAACTTTGCAAACAAGGCTGGCGTTAAAAACGTATCAAGCAGCGTGGCGCTGACAAGACCGCAAAAAATGACGACTGCAACGGGATGCAAAATTTCAGTACCGGGACGCTCCGCTTCAAAAAGCAGCGGCGCGAGCGCAAAGGCGGTGACCAGTGCGGTCATCACTACAGGCGCGAGCCGCTCCAGCGATCCGCGCACGATCATGGGTTTGCCAAACGACTCGCCTTCGAAGCGCATGAGGTTGATGTAGTGGCTAATTATCAAAATGCCGTTGCGCACCGACATGCCTGCAAGAGTGATGAAGCCTACTAGCGCCGCAATCGAGAGCGGCTGCCCTGATAGCCAGAGCCCGGCCACCGCCCCAATGAGCGCGAGCGGGATATTAACCATCACAATCACCGTGAGCGTGACCGATTGGTAGCGACTATAGAGCACCACAAACATCAATACCGCCGAGACGATGGAGAGCAGGGCAATCAAGCGCGACGCTTGCTCCTGGGCCTCAAACTGGCCACCGAGCGTAATGAAATAGCCTTCGGGCAATTTGGTGTTCGCCACCACGTTACGCAGATCCCCCACGACTTCTGAGAGCGCCCGACCTTGCACGTTTGCAGAGAGCACAATCCGCCGTTTGCCATCATCGCGGCTAATTTCGTTGGGGCCATCGCCATCTTCAATCGTTGCAATTTTAGAAAGCGGCACGGGCCCGAGCGGCGATTCGATCAACACATTTCCCAATCCTTGCAGTGAGCGCGCGGCTTCCGGCAGGCGAACGACCAACGCAAACCGCCGCGAACCCTCTACAACTTGCGAGAGCTTTTCTCCTTGCACCATGCTTTGCAAGACCCGCAATACCTGCGGCGCAGAAATGCCATATTGCGCGGCCTTTGCATAGTCTACGTTGACCTTTATTTGCGGGGAAAGCACTTGCTTTTCTACTTCTAAATCGGCAAGTCCTGGCACTTTCGAAAGCGCCGCGCGCAGCGACTCCGCCTGCCCGCGCAGCGTATCTAAATCCTCACCAAAAAGTTTGATGGCGATTTGAGAGCGCACGCCGGAGAGCATGTGATCGATACGATGGGAAATCGGCTGGCCGAGGGCCACTGCGGCGGGGAAATTGACCAACCGGGAGCGGATATCCGCTCTAATTTCTTCCACACTGCGCTTCATTTGCGCCGCAGGTATTAAGCCCACATCCAGCTCGCTGGTATGAACGCCCTCTGCGTGTTCATCGAGCTCCGCGCGCCCGCTGC
>JANMDS010000360.1:0-2363 GCA_031376405.1 Betaproteobacteria bacterium | reverse complement strand
GATATCTCCCAGAAAGTGGCCGTTTTGCGCCGCAGGTATTTCCGCGTATTTACAATTTACTGAATCGTAATCCGCTTCGCTTGGGCTTCTAACTTTTTTGGCAGCGTAAGCGTTAACACACCGTGCTCCTGCTTGGCTTGTGCGCCTTCACTATCGATAGGTTGCTTAAATTTCAGGGTGCGACTAGCCTTGCCACTTGCCCGTTCGTTCCAAATCTTACCTTCTTCGCCTTCGGCCTTAAAGTCAACTTCAAGCTTAACTATATTTCCATCAATACTCACCGAAACATCTGCTTTCGCTACGCCAGGCACGTTGGCGCGCAAGGTGTACGACGTATCGGTTTCGGTCACATCAATCGAGAGCGGAGGCGCGCACTCTGGCGTGGTTGCACCTGCCAAATAGGCGTTGAAAGCACGGGCTGCGGGGGAAGTGTGGTTGACTGCAAACATGATTCATTCCTTTTTATAAAAGCGCGGAACATTTCCGCCGATGATTCAATGATGGGATCGAATTGAGTGCGTTCAAGCGCTTAAAAAAATATTGTTCACAAGCCCTTGAAAGTACACTTTTCATACACAAATCTGCGCGCATGTGTAAAACTTGAAGTATGCTTACCCGCCAATTGCTTTACCTCGCGCATGCGATTGACCACCTCGCGCTACTCATTTTCGCAACGGCCGTTACTGCCATCGCAGCAGACTTCGGCATCGGGCGCTGGGAAGATATGATGCCTTTCGCCACCGGCGCATTTCTTATGTTTGGCATCGGCTCCATACCCGCTGGGCAGTTGGGCGACAAATGGGGGCGGCGCGCGATGATGTTGGTGTTTTTCTTCGGCATGGGCGCATCCATGTTGTTGATCGCCGCGTCGCAATCGCCATGGCAGCTCGCGGGCACGTTAGCCATTATGGGCGCGTTCTCTGCTATCTACCACCCAGTGGGCATCCCTATGCTCCTGCAACACACGAAAACACCGGGCGCGACGATCGGCATCAATGGGCTCGCCGGCAATTTGGGAATTGCATTCGCCGCACTGCTCACCGGTTTTTTGGTGAAATCGTTTGGTTGGCGCATCGCCTTTGTAGTGCCCGGCGTGCTAAGCCTAGCGCTCGGTATCGTGTTTTGGAAAACCGTACCCCTTGAGCTAGCATCGCCTTCTAAAAAACGGCAAAGTAACGTGCGTGCGCTCGATAAAGCCACTGCCGTAAAAATTTTCAGCGTACTCATGTGCACCACGATTTTGGGTAGCTTAATCTTCAATTTCACCACTAATGGCAACGGCGAACTCGTGCGTGAACGGGTCAGCCAAGTCGCGCGCGACCCAGCGCTTTTAGGCGCAGCGCTAGCGGTGATTTACGCGGTTGCTTCGCTCGCGCAAGTGATTGTGGGCAGACTCATCGATCGCTTCCCCATCAAGCGCGTTTTCCTACCCATTGTCGCCATGCAAGCGGTGTGTTTTTTCTTAGCCATCCATGCGCAGGGCACGTGGTTTTTCTTTCTGGCTACGGCGTACATGGTGTTTGTATTCGGCGCGATCCCCTTTACCGATGCCATCATCGCGCGTTTCGTGGACGACTCGATGCGCTCGCGCGTGGCAGGTCTGCGATTGGGCGTATCGTTTGGCATCTCTTCGCTGGCGGTGTGGGCGTTGGGGCCGTTCGTTAAAGCCTCAGGTTTTTCAATGCTCATTGGTCTGATGGCCGGTATTGCTGTGCTCACCACGATTGCAGTGTGTTTTTTGCCGGATACCGAGGCGGCAGTTTCGAACTAGAAATCAGGCATTTTTTTCAGGAGATAATCCTAAAAAAGTGCCACTTTTACGCCGCAGGTTTTGTTGATTTTTTTGATTTTCATTGCGCGGCGCGCGCCCACGCGTTAGTATGAAATCATGCTCGAAAATCTCAAACAGGCTGCCCACCAGCTCGCCGCCCAACAACGCGTCAAACGCGTTATCGCCCAATGTACCCGCCTGCTCACTGAGCGTGCAGAGGCCAACAGCGTGCCGATCGCGCACGCCATCATGGCAAAAATTGAAACCTTCGAGCCTTCGGAATACCACGCATTTTTCGATGCACTGGCCACCCGCTTCAACCCTTCGACTGAGGCGGTGTTGCAGGCCGCGCGCGACTACGCGCAGCAGCCCAGCGCGCAAACCCTCATCGCACTTTCAAAAGCGAGTGAGCCCCCAAGGCAGGAACTATTTCGCCGACTCAACCGTGCGCCCGACGGCACCAAAACCTTAGTAAAACTGCGCCGTCGCCTGCTCACGGAGCTCCACCGTAATGCCGAGTGGAAGGCAATTGAATTCGATTTATTGCATCTGCTCTCCTCCTGGTTTAATCCGGGCTTTTTGCAAATGCGCA
>JANMDS010000357.1:0-6726 GCA_031376405.1 Betaproteobacteria bacterium | reverse complement strand
CCAAAGCCGAGCCGCTGGAAGCGCCCGCGAGCAATGTGGTGCCCTTGCCTGCAGCGCAAATTCCGGTACCGAAAGTTGAGCTGCGCGGCGTGTGTTTTAAATATGCCGATGCCGAGCCTTGGGTGTTGCGCGATATCAATTTGATTTTTGAGCCGGGGGACAATATTGTGATTGCGGGCGCTTCGGGCTGCGGCAAGAGCACGCTCGTTAAAGTAATCCTCGGGCTGCTGCCGCCTACCGAGGGCGAGGTGTTGGTCGATGGCATTCCCGTCTCGCGCATGGGCTTTGCAAGCTATCGGCGCTTGGTCGGCACCGTGATGCAAGATGATGTGTTGCTCGCAGGCTCGGTCGCAGACAACATCACGTTTTTCGATGCGCAGCCCAATTTACTGCGCATGGAAGTGGCCGCAAAAGTAGCGTCCATTCACGAAGAAATTTCAGCGATGCCGATGCAGTTCCGTTCGCTGGTGGGCGACATGGGCACGACCCTTTCTGGCGGGCAAAAGCAGCGCGTGTTGCTCGCCCGCGCGCTGTACCATCAGCCAAAAATCTTAGTGCTTGATGAGGCGACGAGTCATTTAGATGGGGAAAACGAGGGGAAAGTAAACGCCTCGATTCGACGCTTGAAGCTCACGCGAATCAGCGTCGCCCATCGCAAAGAAACGATTGCCATGGCAGACCGCTTGATTGCGCTGGCGAACGGGAAAGTAGTGCGCGATGAGCGCAGGCCGGGGAGCGAACCGCCGAGCATCGCGCAGCGGCGGGCGTAATTCAAAAAAGCGTAAATACCTGCGGCGTAAAAACGCCTTGTTTAACGAGATATCACCCAGTCAGCGCAATGTGTCCTAACTCGACACGAGGGTGACACGCTAGGTACGTCCCCTCCCCCAGCGGGGGAGGGTTAGGGTGGGGGAAGGGCGTACACGAAAACTGTCTGCGCGAGCCGAAGTTGCCCCCCTCCCAACCTGCATTTTCCAAAATCGCCGCTGGGGGGAAGGAGCAAGCTTTCGCCGAGCGATTTATAAATTGCTCTACAAGGACACATTACGCTGCCTGAGTAATATCTCCTAAAAGAGGCCGTTTTCGCGCCGCAGGTATTTGGCTGAACTTACCCTTTCGTAGCGCCAGAAGTAAGCCCGCTCACCATATATTTTCGAAATACGTAATACAAAATCGCGGGGGGGAGGGCGTAGAGCAAGCCTGCGGTCATGAGCAATTCCCACGGTGAATCATCGGCATTTAGGAAATGCCCGAGTGCGACGGCGAGGGTGTGATCTTCTTCTTTACTGAGCAACAAAAACGCGTAGAGGTATTCATTCCAAGCGAGGAGCACAGCGTAGGTGCCGATGGCGACGAGCGAGGGCACCATGAGCGGGAGGTACACCAGGCGGAAGAGTTGCCAAGGCGTTGCGCCATCAATTTTCGCGGCTTCGTCAAGCTCTAGTGGGAGCTTGTCGCTGGCTTGCTTGAGCACCCAAATTGCGTAGGGGCAAGCGAGCGTGACCATCGCGAGCACGAGCGACCAGCGATTGTTAAGCAAGCCATACGTACCCATTGCCTTGTACATCGGCACGGCTAAAAACGCCGCGGGTATGAAGTATGTGAAGAGTGCGGCGTTCAAAACAAAACGCCCGCCTGGCGCGCGCAGGCGACTGATGGCGAACGCGGCGCAGGTGGCGATGATGAGCGTGAGTGCCCCAGCGCTCAAGGCGATGAGCAGCGAAGAGCCAATCTGTGACCAAAAGTGATGCAGATAAAAGTGCTTTTGCTGCAACACAATGCCCAAGTTCTGCATTGTGGGTTCTGTTGGCAAAAGGTTGCCTGCGAAGCCTTTATCTTTTGCGGAGAAGGCGAATAAAAAGATGTGATAAACGGGCAACAGCGTCCACACTAAAACGGGCAGCGCGATCAACATAAGCCGCGCCTCGGAGAACCATTTCTTCATGCGCCCACCGCGTCGGCTTGGTCAGGTTTAGATAAGCGCCGCATCATATAGATGGCGAGCGGCAAAATGAGTGGCATGGCGCATACGATGGTGGCCATGGCCATATCGATTTGATCGAGGCGTAGGTATCGTATGCCAAGCGTAGCTAACACATGGGTGAGATCGGCAGGGTTGCCCCCTGTTAAGAGATACACGCTATTGAAGTCACCGAGCGTCCAGATCATGGAGAGCATGAGGCTGGTGAGGTAGAGCGTGCGCAGTGAGGGCCACGAAACATGTTTAAATTTTTGCCATGTTGTGGCGCCATCCACGCTGGCGGCTTCGTAAAGCACACCCGGAATCGCGAGCCGACCTGCAAGCAAAATAAGCGTCCAAAAGGGCAGGCTTTTCCAGATGTGGGTGAGCATAGACATGCCCAGCGCAATCGCCGGATCGTTGAGCCAATTTGGGCCATCTGCGCCGGTGAGCCTAAAGATGGTGGAGTTAACGACACCCCATTCGGGGTTCAACATAAAACGAATCGAGAGAATGGTGGGGATAGACGGAACAGCCCACGGCAAAATAAAAATTACAGATAGCACGCGAATCCACCATTTACCGTTTGCGAAAAAACTAGACAGCCCCAGCGCAAGCAGCATTTTTACGTTTACCGCAACAATGACGAAAATTAGCGTGTTCACCACAGAGCGGAAAAATACCGGGTCAGCAAAAAGCTTTACATAACTCTCGGGCTTGCGCGCAAGATAAAAGCCATAGAACACGGGGTAAAGCACGAAGAGCACAAAAATGATCGCGTAGGGAATGAGCAGGAGCAATCCCCAGCGGCCAAACACATCCATCTTCGGTTTGGCGTTGGTTTGGTAGCTCAATTGCGTGCTGTCAATAACGGCGGTGCTCATTGCTACTCCTTCATTTTTTATTATTTTGCTACTGCAAATGCGGGTTCAAAAAGGCACACTTTTTGAGGAGATAATTTTCAAAAACTACCTATTTTGCGCCGCAGGTATTTCACTTTTCTGCGGCGCAAATACCACGACGAGAACTGCTTAACTACCGGCTACTTCTTTAATGCGGGCAAACATTTCATCCACGGCTTTATCGACTGAAAGCTTGTCGTTCACGACGCGGCTCATGGCTTTGGCCCATACATTTTCATTATTGAGCACGGTGAATTTGTAGTTACGTACGAACTCAAATGGCGTTGTGCCCGCGTTGAACTGACGGTGCACGGTGGCTCGCTGCGGGTCGCCCATCCAGAAGCCCGTGGCGGCTGCGCCATTTTTGTGAACGGGATACCACCGTCCGAGCGCACCTTCAACAAACGGTTGTGCATTTTCATCCAGCAACAAAAAGGCGACAAATTCTTTCGCGCGCTTTTTATTTTTCGCCTGATCAAAAATCACGCCCGTTTTAACCGCAGCCCGATACGTCATCGGCTTGCCATCAGGGCGCGTGGGGAACCCACCCGTTGCAATAAGCTCCTCGTAATTTTTCTTCGCCTGCGAACGCTGATCAGCGTTTAGCGTTTGGTTGTTTGCATCGTCAAGGTGCTTGGTCGCAATCGAAATCGTTGCGTTATGCGTCATGATGATGGTTTTGTTGTGGAACGCCACGTTATTGTCCGGATCCTTCCACGCCGTGGACGATGGTGGCGAGCAGCCGCGCGTGAGCAGGCTGGTGTAGTCGCGCAACGCGTTGATCATGGCGGCGCGGTTTTTTGCGTCGAGTTGAATTTTGCCGTTGTCGTCCACCAAATTAACGCCCCATGCATCGGCGAACGTTAAGAAACTATAAAACGAATCGGTCGAATCCACGCCCATCGGGTTACCCACTGCGTAGACGCGCTTGCCGGTTTTTGCGCGATAAGCAGGCTGCACTTTATCGCACCAAAAATCCCAGTAAGGTTTCCATTGTGTAGGAATATCTTTTTCCGAAAAGCCAGCTTCGGCAAGCATGTCTTTCCAGTAATTGATGTGCATTGTTTGCTGCTCAAGCGGGAACGCGTAGTAAGCTTTTTTCTTCGCCTTATCGCTGTATAGATAGGTCGTCTCCGCAGTGCCCGCTAAAAATTTACCCTTGATCGGGGTCATGATGTCGCTGATATCTTCGAGCTTGCCATCAAAGGCCCACTTACTCGTAACTTGAAAGTCGTAAGTATGGCCAAACGCGACATCGGGCGGTGTGCCCGAATCTAATGCAGCCACTGATTTCGGAATAATCTCTTGCACCGCGTAGCGGGACAAATCAATCTTCACGCCCGTCTTCGCTTCAAACTTCTTCACCACTTCATCGAGCGCCGCGTCCTCTGCGGGGTAAAACCCTTTGGTGAACCAAACCGTTAATTTTTCTTGGGCAAAAGTAGGCGCGCTAAACGCCACCGCTGCGGCCGCTGCAATTGCAGTGCGAACAAAAAACTTCATTGAAAACCTCCTCCTTGTTAAATGCACTTGGATTCTATACGTGAATGAGCGCGAAAGTTATTTATCAAATGAGGTCCAGTAGCTTTTGCATTTGTGCAGCGCAGCGAAAGCACTTACACCTGCGGCGTAAAAGTGGCCATTTTCGGGAGATATCTCCCAAAAATTCCAGTTTTTGCGCCGCAGGTATGCGGACGTAAAAGCAGATTAAGCAATGTTAGAAGCCGTCGTACTCCAAACAAGCCGTGTAGAATTGGTCAGGCCACTTGTCCAGTTACGGAAACCGAATCAGCCGCTCAATATGCCTTTGCAAACGATCGAATCTCATCGCCTCTACCGCCAAATAGCAGAGCAATTGCGCACGATGATGAAAGCTGGAGAGTTCGCTGTTGGCGAGCGCTTGCCTGCTGAGCGAGCCTTGGCGCAGCAATTGGGCGTGAGCCGACCCTCCGTGCGCGAGGCGCTCATTGCGTTGGAAGTAGAGGGTTGGGTGGAAATTCGCACCGGTTCTGGTGTGTACGTGCTCGCGCGGAAGGCGCGGCGGGCAACGGCAGCGCCGGCTAGCATGGCCTTGCCAGGTTGGGGGCCGCTAGAGTTAATCCGCGCGCGGCGGGTTGTGGAGGGAGAAGTGGCCGCCCTTGCAGCCAAACTTGCGCGCCGAAAAGATCTGGACGCGATGGCCGCTGCGCTGGCTTCGATGCGAGATGACGCCGAACAGGGTGTGATGCCGCTTGACGGCGACCGCGCGTTTCATAGCGCCATCGTACAAGCAGGCGGCAACGCGGTGCTCATTGAAACGGTACATCAGTTTTGGGATGCTCGCCGCGATCCGCTCTTTGCCCGATTAGGTGGATATTTCGAAACGGTGCAATCGTGGAAGGCTGCGATTGAAGAGCACGAAGGCGTGTACACCGCAATTCGCGCGCGCGATGCAGAAGCTGCACGTTCTGCGATGCACCACCATCTAGATAAAGCCCATTCTCGTTTTAGCGCAAGCTGGCGTCGCGCCAACAAAACCATTCCCAAACCCAGTAAATGACGTTCACCCAAGGAGACCACCCATGAACAAGCGACTCACCCTCAAACTACTTTCTGCCTGCGTGCTCTTAGCCAGCGCCTCGCTCAGTTATGCCCAAACGAAATTGAAATGGGCGCATGTCTATGAAACAAGCGAGCCGTACCACACCCAATCCGTTTGGGCAGCAGAAGAAATTAAGAAACGCACGAATGGAAAGTTTGATATTCAAGTGTTTCCTGCCAGTTCGCTCGGCAAAGAAACGGATATCAACCAAGGGATGACGCTCGGCACTGTAGACATGATTATTTCTGGCCCGAGTTTCGCCGCGCGCAGCTACCCACGTATCGGCATCGCGTATTACCCATTTATTTTTCGCGACGGCGATCACATGATTGCGTACAGCAAGAGTGACGTGTTCAAAGAAATGATTGATGGTTACCGCAACAAAACCGGCATTCAAATCTTGGCGTACACCTACTATGGCGCACGGCATACCACGAGCCAAAAAGCATTCACAGATTGCGCAGGGATGAAGGGTTTGAAAATTCGTGTACCTGACGTGCCGAGTTATCGCGCTACGCCAGAAGCATGTGGCGCAAATCCAACGCCGATTGCATTTGCAGAAGTGTATTTAGCGCTGCAAAGCGGCACTGTGGACGCCCAAGAAAATCCACTGACTACGATTGAGGCGAAGAAATTTTACGAAGTCCAGAAGCACATTATGATGACCGGTCATATTGTGGATGGATTGACCACGCAAGTGGCCCCGCATGTGTGGACAAAATTAACCGACGCCGAGAAGAAAACTTTCACCGATGTGGCGCTCGAAGCGGCGGCTCGAGCGACCGATCAGATCAAAAAGCGCGAAGCGGAGTTGGTCGACGAGTTCAAGAAAAAAGGGCTTGGTGTAAACACGGTCAATCGGCAGAGTTTTGTTGATGCGGTGCTGAAATCGAAGAGTGTGGAGTCGATGGGCTTTGACCGTAAAGACTACGACCGGATCGTGGCGATCAAGTAATGCAAGACACCGCAGCTGACAAGATAATCCGCGACGACGGCTCGTTTCACATTGAAGACGACACCATCGATTTATCTAAAACCACGCCCGAAGCCTGGGTTGCGCTATTGTTTTTTTGGGCATTGGGCGCTACGGTTTTTTATCAATTTTTCACGCGCTACGTGCTGAACAACTCAGCCTCGTGGACGGAAGAAATTGCGCGGTACTTGTTGATTGCGGTGGTGTTTGTGGGGGCGGCCATCGGTGTTGCTCGCAACAACCACATTCACGTTGATTTTTTCTATCGCCATATGCCGCAAAAGTTCGCGCGCATGATGAGTGTATTAGT
>JANMDS010000345.1:0-1891 GCA_031376405.1 Betaproteobacteria bacterium | reverse complement strand
GTTGAAATATGACATCACCCTAACGTTCAAACGGCTCCTACTCATCGCAAGCACAGTCGCATGGGCGGCGATGGCGGTCGCGGCGCTTGGCGTCGCCAACACCATCATGGCATCTGTGCGCAGCCGACAATGGCAGTTTGGTATTCTCCGCAGCATCGGGGTAACCCGCGGAGGCTTGGCCCGAATTGTGCTCGCCGAAGCTTTGATGCTCGGAATCGTTGGCGCTGCGTTGGGCACCGCCGCCGGGCTATTGCTCGCGTTCGACGCCAACATGCTTTATGGCCTGATCCTCGGTTATCAGCCGCCGATGCGCGTCCCGTGGGACATCATCGCGCTAGGCATCTCGATCGTGATCGCCGTTTCGCTCCTGGCAAGCATTGGACCGGTGATCGGCGTAGCAAGAAAGCAGCCGCTGGAATTGCTTCAGGCAGGCCGAGCGGCGGCATAACGTTCCCCCTCCCCTTGTGGGGGTAATAACATACTTGACTAATCCTGCCGCTTCGCCCTAGTGTCGTGCATGAAGATCAGGTTTTGTTTCGTCGCGATTTTCGGCGGTGTGGTCGAGGTGCATCAGACTTGGGTATCGACAAAACGTGTCGCGCCGCGTCCCGTGTGCGTCGGATCGCTTCGTCGGGATCGGACACTATTACATCATCGGCTGTCTTGGCGTTTCGTTTTTTCATGTTTCTCCAGTTTTAGCTGGCGCGATCTGATCCTGCCTATTATCATGATTGATCGGCACCGAACCGATAAGGATAGCAATGTCAAAACTTTTTCGCATTGAAGAAACGGACTTCGACGAGCTGGAGAAGATCATTCCCCAGCTCGCCGATGCCCTCATGCCGAATTTGAGCAACAAACTTCGTTCTCAGCTTCGGCGGTGTAAAACCATCCTTTCAAACGTCCGCTGGGAATACGGCCCGGCGGGCAAGGTCGGAATCATTCCGGCCAACGAGTGCAACGATCAGACCTTATAGACTGGCGTACTCTGGTTCGTTGACTTCACCAAGCCGATTGCGTGCAAGCAATCTCGCTCATGGATGTATCCTTCGCCACTGGCGATGATTTCGTGGTTGGCTGACTTCAGATGCCAATACCACTGGTTGTTACTGCTCGACTGCCAATATTTGAAATACATGTTAACTCCAGTGCTGCGCGCAATTTACGTGCGCAGCACAACTTAGAACTTTTTTTAGTTGCTAGACCGTTTAACCTACGGTAAGATTAGCCGGTCAAAGGCCGTGCAGTCCCGGTGAGGGTTCCCGTCAAAGTCCCCTCACCGGGGCGCTGACTTAACAGCTAATATGTTCGCCCCGCCGACCCGGCACGTTGGGATATCGGTGGAACTGTTTTGTTATGGGTGACATCACTCGGACTCCTTTCCATTTGGTTCTAAAAATTCCGGCCTCATTCTCCAAAGCTTTTTCTTTACCGCGCCCGGCACGGGTTTTTGCTCGAACTTAGTTGAATGTGTAGTCCACAGAACGGTTGCCACCGTTCCCCGCGACAATCCGACTTCGTGGGCGATCTGCGAACTTTGAAACCATTGATTCCCGTGGCGTTTGAAGAACCTCCTGATTCGTGCGAAGTTTGCCAGCTTTGCCCGGATCGGTGCACGCAAGTTTAGGGGTGAGTCAAGCTCCGAGTTAACATTGGAGTGCATAAACTCCAGCCGCAGCTCGGGGAAATCGACAAGGATGGATCGCATCGTCTTGGCGGCCTCTAATCGCCGCTCCATGCGTGCGATCGTCGCATCGAAATTCAATTCATCTTGCTGATGAGCCATGATCGCGTCCGACTATACTCGTATCAGGTCCTTGCGCCAAGCTTAAGCGGGCGATGTTTGCCCGATTCTAACATAATTGCGCGGAATGTGGATAACCCCAACAGG
>JANMDS010000342.1:0-2654 GCA_031376405.1 Betaproteobacteria bacterium | reverse complement strand
GGCTTGGGGATTAAACTCTCGCCTTACTTCGACGTCCGTCAGCCATGAGCCGCTACATTCTGGACTCCCAGATCGTCCGCTTGGTTTCAGGCGTAGTACTTTGGGTTTATATCGCCGCTCATTTGCTAAATCATTCCTTGGAGCTAATTTCTCTGGCCGCCGCAGAGCGTGGCATGCGACTGGCTGTAGCGATCTGGCACAGGTACCCTCGCACCTTGCTGCTATGTGCTTCCTTCGCCATTCATTTGTTTCTGGTGATGGTCGGCTTGTACAACCGGCACACGTTACGACTGCCGCCGCAGGAACTGCTTCGCATCGCATTTGGGCTCAGCTTTCCACAATAGCCACCTGCTCTGTACAGTGCATCTCCCACTCCCCGGAGCGGATGGTCATTGCGACATCCAATCGTGGCTCCCACCATAGATTGCTCGTTCGAAGCAGTCAATGATCCGGTTGATCCGCCGGGCCCCTTGGAGTAGTCCGCTCGCGCCCAAACATGGAGCCATCACTCGCTACCGAACCTGACTAGACCGTCGCGAGTACATCAAGGAGCGGAAAGTACAGGGCACAGCGAATCGGTTGATCCACCGGTATCTGCTTCCATTTACGAACTGCCTGCGCGTAGCGTTGCATAATATCCTCGTACGTTTTGCGTTGCACAATTAAAAATGCATTCACCGATTCCGTATCGGTACGAGCAGGCATCGCAGTTTTGTAGTCGATCACCCACCACGCACCCTCTGCCGTGCGCACAATCCGGTCCGGTCGCAGAGTGATGGCCTCGCCATCACTTTTATGCGAGGCGAACGAATGTTCATCCCACGCCTCATGGGTCGGATCGAAAACAAACGCCGCATGCGCACTCTGTTGCGTTTTTTCTACAATCGAGTGCAGTAGTTCCACTTGCACGCTCTGCAGCGGTTCAGCAATATTTGCCACTCGAAATTGTGAGTGCGCCCAATGCGCTGCGGCTTCACTCCATGTTGTGCGATTGCCATGCGCGCAGAGCCACGCATGCGCAATCGTACCAAGTGCACGGGCGGCGCGGGCCGGCGCGGTTTCGCGTGGCGGCAGCGTCACTACCGCATGCGAAATAGCCAATACCTGCGGCGCAAATTGAGCCCTTCTGAGCAAATATCTCCCAATAAATGGTTCATTTCCTGCCTCCGGCTTCGCGGATAATTCCGCGCGATGGGCCACCAACCGAGTAAAGACCGGAAGTGTGCCGAACAAGCTTCTAGCGGGGCGCACCGGCGCATTGGCATTGGCATCGTCAAATTTAACTGTGGCGGAAAGCAGCAAGCGCCGCTTTGCGCGCGTGGTTGCTACATAAAGCAACCGCGCTCGCTCGGCATCTTGCTCACGTTCGTCGAGCCCTTTCAGCCATTCATAGGCCGTAGCCAACGGATCGGACTTACCCACGGGTTTGGGCACAATCATCGCGCCTTCCGGAAATCGCATCCACCGCAGCAGTGGATCGTCATCGGACTTACCGCCTTTGGCCATCGCTGGCACGATCACCGTATCGAACTGCAATCCTTTAGCTTTATGAATCGTCATCACTTGCACCCGCGCAGCCGCAACATCGGTTCGCTCCAAACGGTCTAAGGCTACGAGCAGCGCATCGCGGTTAATCAATCGACCGCCTATTTCGTGTGTGCGGATGGCCTCAATCACCGCTTCAAAATCTTCCCGTGAGGAGGCGGGCGTGCAGGCGCGGGCATCGAGTCGCGCCCAAGCCGCTTCGACGATTTCTGCAAGTGGACGCGCACCCAAGGCGGCCACGCAAGGCATAAGTTGTGCGCGCCATTGCGAAAGCCGCGCAACGCCATCTGGCGTTAGCCCAAGCGCTCCCATCTCTGCGCAGGCATCCCACACTGAACGCATGTCGGCGGAAGCCATTGCGATACGCGTGAGATCGGGCAATGCGAGCCCACACCACGGCGCACGCAAAGTCGCGAGCCACGAAAGTGAATCTTCTGGCTCCGAGAGCGCAAACGTTAGGCTGAGCACATCACGGACCCAATGTGCATCGCTCAAGCGCTCTGTTTCGCGCGCATCGATAGCAATGCCAGCGTTGCGCAATGCCGCGATAATCGGCGCGCCTGCTCCACGATTAGGCACTAATACGCCAATCGTATCGTGAGTATTTTCCAGCGTTTGTGAAATTTCGGATGCGACCCACTGCGCTTCATCGAGCGCGGATTCAAACGCGTGCGCGACGACCTCTGTATCAATGCGCCCTTCCAGCATTGGGCTACCTGGCGCAAAGGCAATATTTACCCGCGACATCGCATTTCGAGATGCAATCGCCGGTTCAATATGGGTGTTCACCCACTCAACCAGCGGTGCATCAGAGCGAAAATTGGCACTAAGCGTAATGGTTATAAGCGCTTTCGTGCCTAGCCCGTATTGCTGCGCTTTTGAAAATAACTCCACTTCGGCTTGCCGGAATCGATAGATGGATTGCATGGGGTCGCCGACACAAAACAGCGTCTCCTCGCCTGAACCCAGCGCAGTCCACGCGTGGGTAATGCCTTCAAGGAAATTAAATTGGGTGATTGAGGTGTCTTGAAATTCATCTACCAACACATGCCGCGTGCTGCGGGCAATGGGTTCTCGCAGTACCGCGTCATCCCCAGAGATCCCGCGCT
>JANMDS010000331.1:0-7036 GCA_031376405.1 Betaproteobacteria bacterium | reverse complement strand
AACGCGGGCGATGCAGGCGATGCGATCAAAGGTGCGCTCAAAAATATGGTGAACGCGGACGCGACGGGCTTGATCGGTTACTCGATGGGCGGCTATGGCGTCATCAACGCAATTGGCGGCGGCTTTGCCGAAAGCGCGCTCAAATTCGCCACCGCGCCGCCCAACGGCGTATTGGCTGCGCGGCAAGCAGGCAACGCCGCCTACACCGCAACGATGGACCCGCGCATCAAAGCGGCGGTCGCCTTCGCGCCCTGGGGTTGGCGGGGCGGATTTTGGGATAACGCAGGCTTAGGGGGTATCAAAACACCCGTATTTTTCATTGCAGGCAGCGTGGACGATGTGTCCGGCTACGCGCCGGGCATTCGCAATATTTTTGAAGGTAGCGTAAACGCGCAGCGCTATTTACTCTCCTACGAAAACGCCAACCACAACGCCGGCGCGCCCATGCCCGCGCCAAAAGAGATGTACACCCGCGTGCCCAACCTGCCCATCATTCCCGCGATGCACTACCTCGACCCGGTGTGGGACAACGTGCGCATGAACAACATCGCGCAACATTTCGTAACGGCGTTTTTAGCGAAGCATTTGAAAAACGACAGCGCGATGGATGGCTTTTTGAGCGTTGTAGAAAATGCAAAAGATGGGAAGTGGTCTGCCGAAACAGGTGGCAAATTTAAAGCAGACCACACCTACTGGAAAGGCTTCCCGAACCGCACGGCGGCCGGGCTGCGGTTGGAGGGGCGTAAACCTTAAACAGCACGCTTATCTGCGGCGCAGCGGCGCATCACTTCATCTACCAACGGTGCCATCGCCGAAGGCGGGAACGGGTACACCGAGCTCATATTGATTTCACACAACACGTAGCCGTCCTCTGCTGCGCTTAACTTTTCGCCATACATAAAATCTGCATCCCAAAGCGCAGGCAGATGTTCGTGCTTGATGTTAAGCGCCTCACACATTTGCGCAATCCACTCGCCTTCAAGTTTGCGCTTCAGCGGCTGGAAATCAGCTCGATCAGCAGGAAAATACAGCCGTGGCCCCGGCTGCGGCGCTTCCGATTGCAATTGCCCCGGCGCCGCGGGATACAGCGCATTGATAAGCTGCTCGCCAAAGCCCGCGACCCGGTCGCCCACCACGTAGCAGCGAATCATCCCTTCCGAAATGCGTGATTGAAACGGTTGGTCAATCATCGCGCCAAACTGCGTGAAATACGGCTCACAGTGAACTAAAAATTCATCAAACGTCATGTGCGTTTCCACGCTACCTCGCACAGCATGACGAACAGAAACTTGAAGCGGCGATCCAGCATCGGCAAGGCTCACTTTCCAAACGCCATCGCCACTCTGACCGCGCATTTGCTTCAACACCCGCGGACCCGAACGCAGCGCGAGTGGCAACCCCGCGCGCATCGCATCCACGCTATCGTATCGCCGCACATCCGTCCCCCACGATAAATGGCGGGTTTGGTAAAGCACATCTTTGGTACCCATTTTGTCGATCACATCGGGGTGCGCACTCACCCCAACGCCCCGCGCCGCCAGCGCCCTCAACATTGCATTTAACCGAGAGCGATCCCGCCCGCCTTCGAAGGGGTTGTACCAAACCAAAACGAAATCCACCGCCGCGAGCCGAGCCTCGATCTCCAGCGCAATCTCATCACAAAACGGCGCGCTCACCACCTGCGCCCCTGCGCGCGTAAGTGCACGCGCGACCTCGCTCAACCGCGTATTTTCGATACGCGTTTCAGAATTGTCGGTGGCATTCGCAGGGAAAACGATTCCGACTTTGTAGTTTGCAGCAGGCATAAGTCACCGTTTTCTTGGTTTGTTGAATTGCTTTATTAAATCAAGCATGGCACCGTAGATATTATGGACTTGCGGAAATGGGTAGCGAGATTAACTGCATCAAGTACCTGCAACGCAAGGTGGGCATTTTTTGGGAGAAAACGACTGAAAATTAGCGTTTTTACGCCGCAGGTATTTGACTTACTCAGATTGGCGAACCGTGGTGCGACCTAATTTACCTCGTTTGGATTGTGGGCTTGAAGATCGCGGCGCATCAACGTTTACACTCAATTACGGAACCATCCTTTCCGTCACGCGAGAGCAAGAACGTCCCTGTACAGCGCTCGAAGATGATGGTCAGACATATCAAGAATCGGCTCGTACATAAATGAATTCAGATGAATGTTCTCCGGCGTCATCAAAGCTACTCGTTGAAGGACGCCGGTGGAGTGTGCGTCACCGAAAAACAATTCCTTGAACTTCGTTAGCAGCATTCTCGTCTGATTGGTTGGAATGGCGGCGACAAAATCTGAGTCATTTATCTTTTTGATCATGTACTGCTCGGCCGCGATACGCGTCGCAATTGCCAGCACAACCTTGTTCTCAAAATTGATCCCGTCTGGTGCCGAAAGACACTTTGTAGCTTCCTCGCTGACGAGAGCCATAATCGTTTTGCGACCGTCCGGAGACGTACTGGTATTTCCAAAGATATTGTTGTAAATCGTGTCAAGATCGGCAACGGTGACCAGATCAGAATCCGATTTCCAATGCAACAAAGACGTGAGTTTTACGAACTCTGGGTCTACATCGCTCTTTGTATACTCGATAAGGTTTCGCATGAATGGGATTGAAGCGATTTTCTTCTTTGGGTCACCGTAAAACGCTGGTTTCCAGTCATTAATGAAGACGTTTTGAATCCCTGCTGCCTTTTCCAACGCCACACCCGAGGCCGTCTTCGATGCCATTAGGCAACTGCCGTAGCCAACGAACCGGCTCTGTACGGTGCGAAAGAAATCGAAGTTGTGCGTGAGGATGATTTGCTTGAAGTGCGAGTTCTCAGAAATATCCATTAAGTACTGAATGATGGCGTACTTGTTTTTGTAGTCGAACGAGTCCGCGATATCGTCAACTATTACAAGCGTGTCCTGACCGGCCTGCTTCCTCACTTCAATCTCGAATAGGATGTTAAGAACGTACAACGCTTTTTTTTCGCCTGCGCTGAGCGCCTGCAGCAGTGACGAACGCTCAACCGAGACCTGCTCGACGCCATCGTCGAACACAAAACCGAGGCTCAACATCTCCTGCCGACCAAGAATCACATCCACCTTGTTGGATGCCTCTAGCTTGAACGGCACGAAAAAGCGATCATTGAACATTTTGATGACGGCGTGCCACAGCGTCTGCTCTTTGGCCGCCTGCTCCTCGATTTCCTTCCGTCGCGCCTCCGCAGCTTGGTGTTTTTCGAGTAGCGCCTTGTACAAAGGGAATCGGCTGTCGATGTAAGCCTTCCAAACCTCCTGCCGGAAATCAGCCATATTGGCAAACTTCGTAAGCAACTCCTCGTGGTTCAATAGGTACGACTCGAACTCGCGGACTGTGACGTTCCTCTAAATCAACTTTTCGATTTCAGCGTATTTCTTGCGCAGCTCTTTGTCGTTCGAAATCGATTCCTTCTCATTGGCAATCAGGTCTTCAAGCTCCTTCTGCGTCGTGATCTCCTTCTTCTCGCCCGCATTGAGATTCACTGAGTGCTTCGCGGCAAAGAAGCCGTTTTCGGCCAACTGCTTAGCTATTTGTCCAGCGTTGTAGTAGTTGAATACGCCTTTTTTGAAGTAAGTGGAAGCCGCCAGTAACTCGTTGTGCGTCTTGATGAAGCCGTCGATTGCGGTCTTGAAGTCTTTCTGCTCCAGAAAACTCACTACTTTCTCGTCGAAGATTAGATCGTAGGGAATCTGTTTGAGAGGTGCGTTAGGTCGGTCAGCGACTTCGTCCTTGATACGGTTCAGCGCGACATAGAACTTGTTGTCATTAGCCGTGAACGCAGACGAAAGCTCCTTTTCAATGTCTTTTTTGGAGCCGGATTGCTCGCGGAGTGCCCCGAGCAGAGCCGCCTTGGCCGCATCAATTTGTTCATGCAGAGCCTCATACTCTCGGCGCAACTCAGAGTTGACCAGCAGCGTCGATGTCTTTGCTGTATGCCCCATAACCTCATCGTAGGGTCGTACCACCAACACGCTATCCTTTGGCAAGTCGGTGTTGGTTTCATCCTTCACCAAACGCTTACAGACTCGTGCGGGAAAGATGCGATCCTTCGATTCGATGCCACTCGCGATGTCCTGAAACGTCTGTGCCAAGGAACTCTTCATCGAACCGTTAGGTGCGTAGATAGCAATCGCATTCGATTTTGAAAAATCGAGTAGCGCCTCTAACTTTCGCACTCCGTAGCAGTTTTCGAGATCAAGCCTAAGCGTTTTCACTCACTCACTCCCACTCAATCGTACTAGGCGGCTTCCCCGAAATATCGTACACAACCCGGTTAATCCCGCGCACTTCGTTGATGATGCGGTTCGATACTTTTGCGAGCAAGGAATATGGGAGCTCTGCCCAGGTGGCGGTCATGAAATCGCTGGTGATGACTGCGCGTAGGGCTACTACGTTTTCGTAGGTGCGGCCATCGCCCATTACGCCTACGCTCTTGACGGGGAGGAAGACGGCGAAGGCTTGGGAGGTGGCGTCGTACCAGGTTTGGGGCGACTGAGACTGAACGCTTCCCTCACCCCGGCCCTCTCCCGCTCGGAGAGGGAGCAGAACTAAAGTATTCCTTAATTCTTCAATGAAAATCGCGTCTGCGCGCTGCAAAAGTTGCGCCGCAGGTACGGAGACTTCGCCCAATATCCGCACGCCTAGGCCGGGGCCTGGGAAGGGGTGGCGGTAGACCATTTCTCTTGGCAGACCGAGCTCTACGCCTAGCGCGCGCACTTCATCTTTGAACAATTCGCGCAAAGGCTCTAGGAGTTTTAGGCCGAGCGTGGCGGGTAGGCCACCTACGTTGTGGTGGCTTTTAATTACGGTGGCTTTTTTGGTTTTAGTGCCGCCGCTTTCTACAACGTCGGGGTAAATTGTGCCTTGGGCGAGCCATTTGGCGTTGGCCAATTTTTTAGCTTCCGCCTGAAATACTTCTACAAATTCGCGGCCGATAATTTTGCGTTTTTGTTCGGGGTCGGAGATGCCTTTGAGGTGGCCCATGAATTGCGCGCTGGCATCAATGGCGATGACTTTCGCGGCCAATTTGCCTGCGAACATTTCCATCACCATCTTGCCTTCGTTCAGCCGCAGCAAGCCATGATCGACGAACACGCAGGTGAGTTGATCGCCAATGGCGCGGTGAATGAGCGCAGCAGCCACGGACGAATCGACCCCGCCCGATAAGCCCAAAATCACTTCTTCATCGCCCACTTGGGCTTTAATTTTGGCCACCGCTTCGGCAACGTAATTGCCCATTTGCCAATTGCCGGAGCAAAGGCAAATCTCGCGCACGAAGCGCGTGAGCAGCGCTGCGCCTTGCTGCGTGTGGGTGACTTCTGGATGAAATTGCACGCCGTATAAGCGCTTTTCTTCGTTGGCGATGCCCGCGATTGGGCAGCTTGGCGTGGAGGCCATGAGCTTGAAGCCCGGCGGTAATTCGGTCACTTTATCGCCGTGGCTCATCCAAATTTTGAGCATCCCGTGGCCCTCGGGCGTGGCGAAATCTTGCAAGCCTTCTAGCAATTTGGTGTGCCCGCGGGCCCGCATTTCTGCATAACCAAATTCCCGTGTGTCGCTCCACTCTACTTTGCCGCCAAGCTGAACGGCCATTGTTTGCATCCCGTAGCAAATACCCAGCACAGGCACGCCGAAATCCCACACGATTTGCGGCGCACGCAGCTCGTGATCTTCATAGGTGGAAGCATGGGAGCCGGAAAGAATGATGCCGCTCGGTGCGAACTCTTTTATGAACGCCTCACTCACATCGTTCGGATGAATTTCGCAGTAGACGCGGGCCTCGCGCACGCGGCGGGCGATGAGTTGGGTAACTTGGCTACCGAAGTCTAGGATGAGGATTTTTTCGCGCATGGGTTTGATTATGGGCTACACAAAACATTTGGGAGAGCTAAAAAACACAAACGGCCCGAAGGCCGTTGTGTGCGTTATCTTTTCAATTACTTTGGTGCGGCTGGGGCCGTTACAGGCGCAGGCATTGGTGGCACCATCGACGGTGCGGCAGGCTTAGCGGGGGCTTTCTGCGCAGCGGGCTGAGCCGGAGGCGCAGGTGGCTTGGGCAATTTAATGTTCTCTTTGCCGAGCGCTTCAGTAATGCGCCGGTCCATCTCGGGGGCGAGTGAGCCAGCCCATTTTGCGGCGGCTTGCATGTTTTCTTGGCCGAGTTTGGACTGCATATCTTGCAGCTTTTTGCCTGTGGCGCTTTGGTGAAACTTTAAAAGCTCCTTGATTTCGTCGTGCGTGAAATTAGCGTGATACACGTTGGCCATTTGGTCAAATAGACCATCGGGCTTGCCCGCGTTTTCGGTAAGCACAGCGGCCATGTTGTCCCGAATGACCATAAAGCCTTTGTCAGGGAATTTCGGGTCGGCTTTTTTAATGCCTTGGGCCATGCGCTGGGTTTCTGCGTTGGCAATACCCATTGGGATGCTTTTTGCACCGCTAATCTCAACGAAGGTTTTGATGTCTGTTTTTTTCGCAGCGGTAAGCTCATCGGCCCACGCACCTGCAAAAGGAAACAGGAGTAGCGCGGCGGCTAGGATTTTTTTATTCAGCATGATAATTTGGAGCCTCTTTCGTTATTTGCACATCGTGTACGTGCGATTCCCGCATCCCTGCGGCGCTTATTTCAACAAACTCGGTTTTGGTGCGCATCTGTTCAATGTTTGCACAGCCACAATAACCCATACTGGAACGAACGCCGCCCATGAGCTGATGGATGACAGGCTGCACCGGCCCACGATAAGGAACGCGACCTTCGATGCCTTCGGGTACGAGCTTGTCTACATTGGCTTCGTTATCCTGAAAATACCGGTCTTTTGAGCCCCTCTCCATCGCGCCCAGCGAGCCCATTCCCCGGAACGACTTAAACGAGCGACCTTGGAACAAAATAACTTCGCCAGGCGATTCATCGGTGCCCGCGAGCAATCCGCCGACCATCACGCAGTGGGCGCCCGCGCTCAAGGCTTTCGCCACGTCGCCGGAATACCGGA
>JANMDS010000329.1:0-18800 GCA_031376405.1 Betaproteobacteria bacterium | reverse complement strand
CTTCACGGAATCAGGAACGTATTGGTACAGCATCGAGCGACGCGTAACGAAATTAGTCGATGAACTCGACGGCCAATATCCGATGATGATCAACTACGCCGAAGATCGCTATCCAGTAACGTTGCCCTACAACGTTACTGGCTGGGTGACGGCGGCGCAACTCGGGCAGATGGCGGCTAACACTGCAGCGCTCACCCAGCTCAATCAGTTTCGGACAATTTTTCCACGCGATGCGCTCAGTATTGCGGGGCCGATCAACGAGGTACGTCCTGTCTGCGTTGTAACTCCGCCCCCACCTCCACCTCCGCCGCCGCCGCCGCCACCTCCACCACCGCCACCGGCCGTATGTGTGGTTCAAAATGAATCGCGAACTCTTGCCTGCCCGTTGCCGGACATCGGGACGTTCACCGACAACCGCTCGACCTCATGTCCATCGGGTACGTGGGGATCGTGGTTTACGGTTACAAACAATTGCGCGCCGCCCCCCGTTGTTTGTACGCCACGATCGGAAACAGGCACCAACGCATGTCCGGTTGGGCAAACAGGTTCTATCAGCTTGCAGCGTGATTTAACGTGCCCAGCCGATGTTTTTGGTGGCTGGTATGTGGTGTCAAATACGTGTGTCATACCACCGCCACCACCGCCGCCTGCGTGTGTGCCGTTGACGCAGAATCGCTCGCGGTCTTGCCCAAGTGGTATGACAGGTTTTGTCTACGAAGTGCGAACTCTGTCGTGTCCCGCAAATGCTTGGGGCGGGTGGAACTACGTGTCGGATGATTGCACGATCGAGGAGACACCAGCACCGCCGCCGCCGCCACCGCCACCACCGCCTCCACTAGATTTTTGTGTGGTTAATCCCTTTGACCCTGCATGCGCGCCACCGCCTCCCCCAGCGCCGCCCCCACCGCCCCGTCCAAACCTGACTGGTTGCGAATGTGAACTAGGCTCACAATCTGGGGCGTGGAATCCTCCCGGTCTCTCAACCTTAACCCTTACGTGCCCGGCGGCGCGTATCTATTCGGCTGCTGGTAGTGGTTTTTGGCGGGCACCAGCTTCGCCTCGAATTATCAACTTTACCTATTCGGGGACAACGCAATTAACAAGCGCCGTTTCAGCTTGGTTTCCACGACCGAACGGGGTTCCTGTACCTCCTGGCGCACCGAGCAGCGGGACTAACTTCCGATGGGTTTGCCCTTAAACCAAGTTGTGTGTTCGTCGCAAAAATACGGCGCTCGATGCGCCGTATTTTTTGGGCGGTCGGCATCCGTGGATGCGCGTAGAATTTTTAACAATTCGCGCGCAACGCCGTTCTATTGGCCGTCTGCTCGCGAAGATGCCAAGCCTAAAGTCGTCACTGCAAGACACGGAATGGCTTGCAGATGTCTACGATGATGCTTTGGCGACGGCAACAAATGAGACGCAACTCAACTGTTTTCCTGAGACAATGGAGTGGGATTGCGATGCTGTGCTCGGCGAATGGATTCCAACGCGCCAGGATAGCGCGCCAGCCCCTTAAACTAAATCCTTTGATCGAAGAGATCGAATCGCGTTCGCGATCGCTGGAACACTTACAGGTGCGCCAATTGAAACAGTTAATGTCTGCGCGACAGCCTTAGTCAGCATTTTTGCATCGGGGTTTTCGACTAGTGTGTCGTAAATATGCTTCTGCAACGCGCTCAGTTGCGATATATCGTCGGTCTGGCGCTTTCTGTCGATATCGTCCAGTACACGCCGCACCGCTTGCTCAGGGTCTGAGTTTGCATTCCAGACCATGTACATCATCGCATCAATCATGATGCCAGGTGTGCAATTGGTTAATTCCCACGCTCTCCCAATTGCGTCAAGTTCAAACTGGCGGCCCGTAGTTCTGTCGCAACACTCCTTGATGTGAGCTACGAAGTCATTGCCCATATCTGGGAAATCAAGGCGAGATGAAAACACGTAAAACGGAGCTTTGTTCCGTAAAAACATTGAATCCAATCCAGCACTTGACGAGCCCGTGAAAACTGAAAACACAGATTCCTTGCGTGTATCGAGAGCGGTTCTAAGTTCCGCAACGAGGCTATCGTGTTTGCGCACGCCGATAGTTTGAACTTCGTCGGCCACGAACATTATTTGTTTGCCTCTAGCAGCCTCTATTAGCACGTTGAAAGCGTCTCCGATTCGCGCGTCCGGCGCGGTCTTTCCAGCGTCAACTTCGGCCTTGAGACCACCGATGAAGGGTAGTTTCGCTTCAACGCTTAGCTTCGTAACTTTTGTGGTGAGCAGCGATTGTGCTCGCTCCGTTGCGAACGTCAGAGCGTTAAGTAAGGTCGCACGAGGATCTTCCTTCTTATCCCACAATGACACGTAGACTGGAACCCAGTCTTTTTTAACGGCTGCAGGAATGAAGTCGTTCAAAATGAAGGCGGTTTTTCCTTTCCTACGCGGCGCGTAAATCACGATTGAAGCGATCGCTCCGATGTCAGGCACGCGCAGAAATTGCGTAGCTAGGTTTTTTCTGGGGTAGTGCCACAAATCTAAGGTTGCCATGTTGAGTTATCACAAATAATCGCAATACCGATAATTATTACATGCTTGACAATAAGTGAAAATAGGCGTACTATTGACTTCATGGTGAATAAACTCTTCGAGACTGAAAAAATGAAAATTCGTACATTACTCGCAGTTGCACTAGGCTCATTCCTATCGGTGGGCATGGCCACTGAACTCCCGCTAGGGCAATCAGTTCTCAATCGTCTTGCTGCGCAGAAGATTGAGAACGAGAGCCGTGATTTAACAACAGACCCGATTGCAGCGGATTACGGTTGCACCGTGGTGTTAAACGAAGCAGTGTGGTTGCAACCACATGTGCAGAAAGCGTTAGCAGACGCGAACGCTAACGTATACGCTCAGCTCGCAAAAGAGGGGCGTGATGTTGCGAAGGCGGGTAAGGATGCCTTGCGCTACGACGCGCAGGGGCGGTTGATTATTCGGGTGGTGTTTGCTTATACGTTGCCAGGGTTGGCACGTACACAACTAAGTGTGACTGCGCTGGAGGCGTCGCTACGTCAGCAGCTTGAAAATGCGCAGCAGATTTACAACAACTCAAAGGTCAATCTTGCGTTTGAGTTCGCGGGGCTGGAGGAGTATGCGGGAAAGGTTGATGAGTCAGCAACGGGTTTGGCGCGGGTCCTAAACTCTTTTTATCTTCCTCATAAATCGTTTGTAGACGTTGGATTCAAACCATTTGCCGACTCAATTGAAGGTAATTACGAAGCGACGGGCTTGCTGCGCATGAAAACGCAGGCGAACGCAGTAGTGCTACTGACATCCTTAGTCGAACCAGACGCTTTAGCGCGTGCGGTTTTAGGAACGCGCACGTTTTCTTCCGTAGGTGCTCCATTAACTTGGCCTGCGGTTGCTGCTACAAGCGTTCCAAAAGTGGGACTACTAGCCTCTACACTTGCTCACGAAATCGGCCATGTGATGGGGCAGCAGCACGGCCCCAAGCAAGACGCCCCAACAGACGAGATAGCCTATCGTCTCCGCGCAAACTACCCGTACGCAATGGGCCACATTGCCCAAAATGGGCGGCTTGGAACCGCGATGACGGTGAATGGGCTCTACACCGATCAGCGATTCTCTTCGCCGACTGAATCTATTGTTCTCGACGAAAGTGGCACGCAAGTCAACTATTCACTTGGCGAGACAGACAAAGCCGACAGCGTAAAAGCCTTAAACCAAGACAAGGTGAACTTCGCTTACGGTACATCGATTGGGCTTACAGCATGGAACGTAAACGTCGTTGAATACTACTCGCCTTCGTTGAATCAATACTTCCGTACCGCCGATGAAGGCGAACAGTCTTACGTTGACAGTGGTGGTGCAGGGGACTACAAACGCACCGGCGACAACTTCACTGGTTGGTCATCATGGGGTTCGGTGTCTGGAATCCCCGGTGAAGATTCGTCGCAATTTCGTTATTACGGCGAAGGTTACACACTAAAACCTGTGTGGCGCTTCTACGGTTCGTTTCCAAACCTGAATTCGCACTTCACCACCGTTGACGAAGGCGAAGCAAAGTATCTTCGCACTTTGCAGATTGAAGGCGCTGGCAATCCGGTTAAATGGCACTTCGAGAGCTTTGCGTACCGTGCGCTACCGGCTAACGCAGGTACGTGCCCATCGGGTAGCCGTGCGGTGTATCGCGTCTACAACGGGCAGGACGGTAGCAAGAAGCGCAGCGATGGTTCACCAATCTCCGCAAGCCATCGGTTCACCACTTCGCCTTCGGTATATGCAGACATGCAAACGCAGGGGTGGAAGGCCGAGGGCGTGGCGTTTTGTGCTCGGTAAGTGAGATATGTTCAATCCGCACTTTAACCTCAAGAAAGCTTCGGCAACGGAACGGTTGCCGAAGCTTTCTGCACGTGAGACTGAGGCCGAAATGCTAAGAGCGCCGTTGGCGATGTATCTTGCTGGAGGGATGGCGGTACATCTCTATACAGGATCGAGGGCCACGACAGACGTAGATGCGGAGTTCAGCGCCCGCGTGTTATTGCCCACGGATTTGGTTGTATCAGTTGAGTTGGAAAATGGCGAAATGGAAAATCTCTACATCGACACGAACTACAACTCAACGTTCGCGTTAATGCACGAAGACTACCAAGACGATTGCGTGCCTGTAGACATCGGTGGGAAGTTTCTGGCGGTTAAAGTATTGTCGCCCGTCGATCTTGCGGTGAGCAAACTAGCGCGATTCGCCCACAATGACCAAGAGGACATTGCAGCGCTTGCAAAACATGGAATTTTTAATGCCGCCCAAATTGAGCAGCGCGCTGAAAGCGCACTGGTCGGCTATATTGGAAACCAGACCATGCTCCGACTTAACCTACGGGATGCTTTGTCTATTGTGCGAAGCGCGCAATCAGAAACTGATTGCGCGCCATAGCAATTTGCTAAGCGTCAAGGCGGATAGCTAGATGCTTAGCGTGAGATAATTACCTAATAAAAGTTAGATAAGTCTTTCCCGTGAAAACATCCCTGTCTCCCGAAGTAGTGTTCGATCTGCGTCAAGCACTGCACGTTGCAGTGCTTGACGCACTTGTTTCGTCTCGGCGATGGGAGCCTGGCGACCTCGTGTTTCAAGGGGGTACAAGCCTCCACCTTGCACACGGTTCGCCTCGGTTTAGTGAAGATTTAGATTTCCTCGTCAATTCAAGCCTTCAGCTTAACTCAATTAGCGCATCCATTAAGGCACGACTTGAGGGCACCGCGTGGTTGCCAGCAGGTGCCGTGCTGGATGTCAAAAAAGCAAAAGATGGTCGTAATCCTCACGCCTTTATTGTCTCTATTGGTGGGCAGCAAATTGTTGGCGGTGTTCGTGTCAAAGTGGAGCTGTGGCAAACCAGCGCGCAAGCGCTGGCAACCATCAAGGCGGTAGTGGCTCCGGTGCGCTTGACACGAGGGCGCGCTGCAGGAATGCAGGCATTTGTTCCTACGGCCGCACTCGCAGAAATTTATGCCGATAAAGTTTTCGCATTGGTCGCTAGGCGCTACTTAAAACCGAGGGATGTATTCGACCTTCATTGGTTGTCTGCGAACCACAAGCAAAGCGAGTGCTCGACAAAGGACATGGAGGTTCGTCTTGCCACCTATCCCAACGAGTCAGCGCATGGTTGGCTGGAGAAAGCTGCCGCGCGCCGGGAGTTAATTCTGGCTTCTGAGGATGCCATCCGCGACAACCTTAAGTTATGGCTTCCGTCCGCGTGGGTTCTGGACAAAAGTTCTGTTGCGAGCATGGTCCAACAAGCAGTCAATGCGCTCGATCAAGGCGTCGAAGTCATGCGTGGGCTCGAAAAAACAAATGACGACGAAGGGCCATCACCATGAGTACATCGGCCGTCTCTCGCCTGCAACTGCTTCCAGATTTTTTCAGGGGTGCAGATTTAACTATTCGCTTTCAGTGGACATCCAAAACAGCATCGCAGTACCTCTATCTATGGAAAAAGCGTGGGTTAGTAGCGGCGCTCGGCGGGCATACCGATGTGTACGCCAATCTTCTTCGAAACCAAAATCCACAATGGGAGAAAGCGCTACGCGCCTCAATGCCAACTTCGACTGTGATCGGGATTGAGGCGCTACGACGCGCTGGGTGGACAACGCAAATTCCTCAGCGTCCCGTCGTCGCGGTGAATGTGTCGCAGTCAGTGTTTACGGTTGATTCGTTTGAGATAGTCGCACGCGATGCAGTGTGGTTTGAAAACGTACAATATGCCGTCGTGCATGAGAATTCATCTGATCTTCCCGTTTTGCGACCCGCTTGGAGTTTGGCCGACATGCTACGAGTTCGCGGGTGGAATGGTTCGGGTTTAGATCCTGACGACATTGATTGGGATCAAGTCAACGATGACGATGAATGCGAATGGACAAAAGCATGTCGTTTTTTTGGATTGCCCACATTGAAGCTTGGACTCCACCAGCAGGAGCTCTAATCGCAACGAATATTAAGCCCTACAAACTCCGTCTCGCCTTCGCAAGTCGTTTACCCACATCGGCCGCATCAGATTCGCCGTACATACCGGTTGTGGTCAAGGATGCGTGATTCATCCGACTCTGCACGTCCCGCACGTTAACCGTTGGATCGGACAGTAGCATGCGTGCACAACGATGGCGTAGCCAGTGTGGGGTCTGTTTCGACAAACGCTCCGCATCGGTGGGAGTGGCTGCGCTCGCTGCGCATCGTGCCGCGAACGCGCAAACAATGTCATAGATGATCGCGTCGCCGCGTTGCTTCGTGTTTTCGTTTATAACGCGATCGCGACCACCCAACGCAAAAACTAATGGTTCGTCGGTTTTGTGCCAAAGGGTAGCGCTCGGCTTGCCGAGGGAAAGGCGATACCGTATCAATGCTTGAACAGCGAGATCTTCAACAACGTTTTCTTGCTCGGTTGACTGTTTTCCGATCCGGGCCCACAAAACGTACGCGTCGTCGCCGGAGCGTGTTTCGTGAAGCTGTGTTGTAGTGGCCGTACCAAGCTCGTTGCGTCGAGCACCTGTAAGTGCAAGCCAGGTCACTACGAAGCGCATACGCGCTTCTGCCTCATCCTCCCACGACAGGCGGTAGAGTACATCTTTCATGATCTCGTCTTGCTCATCGGAGAGCGTGCGTGCCCCCACGCGGGCGTTGAACTGCGCCTTCACTTTGTATTTTGGTGGTGGCGGTACTACGTTTGCCGCGAGGTACCCATTTTTTGCCAGCCAGGTACACATGCCGCTGAGTATCAACTTTGCGTAGGAGACACGATGCGCCCCGATCCCCACAAAACCCCTTCTACCGCCGAAGAGCTTTTCATACATATCTTGAAGCGCACCGATTCTCTCAAAATCTCGTTTACCACCGAAGAGCCTTTCATACATAGCGTGAAGAGTTGTGTTGTACTTCCGTAGTCTGGCGGCGAAGCGTTCGTGGGTGTCGGCACTTGCCCCAAGCGCTTCGAAAAACTTTACCCAGCATTCTTTATCCATCGCACGCAGCGGAGTACCTGTGACTTCACACCACAGCAACACACGATCACTCTCGCGCCTGTAGATGCTCTTAGTTTTTGGGTTCTCAACTTCATACAACCACAACTCAACAGCGCGTTCGTCGGTTTTTGCGCCCAGCAGATTGAACTCGTCGCGCTCTGGGCGCGGCGCGAGCCGATGCTGAGGGGCAATTACGCGAGGAAGGGGCGATCCCGTCATTTCGTGTACCGTCGCGCACCCGAGTCGGCAACACAATACATTCCCCCCCGTTTCCCCGTGCATTGTTTACCTGCGGCGCAATCACAATCGCCATTCGATTCTTTAGCTTCTAAGCGCTCCGCATGGCTCGCGCGCCACTCCCACGGCGCTTCCGCTTTTGGATCAGCCCACAGGCCCGATTTAGCGGCACGCGCAGCGTTTTCTGCGGCTGCGTATTGGCGGGATTCGTCGGCTGGCCGTTCACTCGCGTACTTCTTGAAATGCCAGGCGTAACCGAGCTGTACCTGGCGCAGATTGCAATCCGTACCGGACACGATCACTTTGGCGATGGTGCGACCGTAGCGATCCGTTTTGTCGCCGTCGATTGTGGCCGCTTTCCCGAAT
Organism: Betaproteobacteria bacterium; assembly: GCA_031376405.1. Taxonomy (GTDB): domain Bacteria; phylum Pseudomonadota; class Gammaproteobacteria; order Burkholderiales; family Casimicrobiaceae; genus JANMDS01. The sequence goes on along the minus strand of JANMDS010000329.1, from coordinate 10,688 downwards.
GCGCAATCTGAGAGGGCTTTTTTTGAGTTACTACCGAATGCTTGCCCGCTCTCGGGTGCATCAATACCAGAGAGACGGATTTTGATTTGGGTTTTAGTGGCATCGAGCACAGTGATCGTGTCGCCGTCGGACACGCCAATTACTTTCGCTGTGAAGCTATCCGCGAAGGCGGGGAGGGCGGTCGCTGCAATCACCGTCGCAATCATGATAGTCATTGAACGCGTGATGCGCCACTTTATCTGCATCGAGGCATGCTTCACAGCGGCGCGCAAAACACTACTCCCTCACTACGCCAGCCCAGTGCGACGACCTCATCTATATCGGATGCGTTGGATGAGAAGCGGTGGTTAGAATCCCACTTATTCTTTGGACCACTTGGGGGGTATGCATTGTTGTAAGCGCGGTAAACCGGCGCGGTACCGGAAGGGCACTGTGATGCTCCACTCACAGTGCTCTGCGGGGTCATCGAAAACCCGAAACCTTCGTAGTTCCACTGTTGACGGTCTGTAGGCTTGGGTGTTACCTGCTGAGCTCGAAGCGCAGTACATTCCCCACTGTCAATAGTGAAGAAGTGGCTGTTGGGACCTGGAGACACTGAACCGTAGAAACGACACAAGGCGGAGAATCCACCAGTCTTAAAACTCCTACCCGTGCGTGACCAACGCCCAGCCCCGCCGCCGTCTACAAATTGTTGTTCACTTGTATCCGATGAGTAGAAGAAGTGTCCGCCTGGATCGCCTGGAAAGTCCGCAGTATTGCGGTACTCAACAACGAGCCCAGTAGCGACGGCGAGCTTTTCAAATGTGGCTGTTACTGAGATTGATGATACGTTTAGATTGGCTTGGCAAATAGGATTCGTGCCAGAACACGCCCCTCCCCACGCTACGAATCTAGATGAGGCATCCGGTGTCGCTGTGAATGCGATAGTGGTTGCGGGTCGTAGACCGCTGACTATGCAGATTCCATTGCGCGATGCGCAGGAGTGGCCAACGGTACTTGTAATAGAACCACCACCTCCGACTCCTAAGAAGGATACTGTTGCCGAATAAGTGCTTGGCGCTGGCGGTGCTACACCGCACGCTGAGCAGTTACAGCTTGGACTCGTGGTGCCATCGGCACAGATTACATTACCGTTTGTGGAGCAGATATTCGAAATGCCTCCGTGACCGGAGCAGCAACCAGGGCAAGCGGCAGTCGCGGACGTTGTGAACCACGCGAACGTGATTGTGAGGCAGAACAAACGCAGAACGTTAGTAAATGACATTGAGGGGTCCTAGTGGGGTGCTTCGGTATAGGTGCTGCGATCAACGCGCTGCTGACGGTACACACGAGTCCAGAAAAATAGCGGTATGAACGCCAGGACTATGGCGACAATAATAGAAATCGGCAGCACAAGGTGAGACGGGTGAAAATCGCGCGGTTTGTCGCCATCGTAGGTGATGCTAAGGACGGTTTTGTTTCCGAGCATGGTTTTGCCAGAAGATGTCTCTATCGTGCGCGTTCCATCCCACATTCGACCAAGCTCACCTCTGATCTCGCTTCCGCCGTGAAGCTTTACAGTCACGATGCTCAAGGGTCTATATAAAACCGACGAAGCGCGCAAGCCGAGATCAAGCACCACCGATGCGAGCCACCAACTGAGAGCTGTAACACCAAAAACCTTAACTAGGTTCGCCATGTCGCTACTTTCCGCGTTTCGGTAGCGAAATCGTCGAAACGAAAGACTTAATACGGTTAATCGGTTTCGACGCTACATAAGCTGCAAGCAATCGACCCTCCGCTGTGTTCTCGCCGCACGCAGGCTGATGTGCGGCGCGTAGTGATGATTCAAGTTCCACCCATTTCATGGCATCGTGAACCGAGATCAAGCCGTCTTTGGAAAGCGACTTTCCAAGAAATATCTTCCCCTCGGCAGTCGACTGCGCTTCTGCCGCTAACAGCCATGTTCTGTCCATGAATTCATTGCGTAGATTGAGCTGTGCCTGAAGCGCAGCCCCAGCCTTACCCGCCGCGATCGCCATCATCCCAACTGGAAGCGCGACTGGAGAGATTACATAACCGGCGCCTCGCAACCATTGGTAGTACGTTGTATCGGCCTCTCCCACAACTTGGTTTTGCTTCGTGGAGGCAACCGAACGTGCATCGACGCGCTCGCGTTCAGTGTGCTCGGGGTATGCGTTTCCGCGAGAGACCAGAATGAAATAAGCTACAACGAGAAAACCGATGATCCATTCAAGGTAAGGTATTCCAAGCAAGTTTTCAGTCATTTTATTGTCCTTTCTTGCGTTACGAGTCTGATTTCTGGTGCAGGTTTCCGCACCAATTCTTCGCGATGCGTCGCGACGGTAACCGGCTCAAGCATACGTGTGGCGCGCTCCACGGCTTTTATCAAACCTAAACGGTCTTCAATGAGGGGCACTAAGTCATCGAATCCCCATGATTTGCAGAAGCCCTTTTGCCCACCATCAAGACTGGCAAGCACTGATGCAAGTCCTTCGTCCGAAATAGTTTGGTGGAGCTCTACGCTCGGATCCTTACTTCGATGCTTGCTTGCAACTAGAAACGCCACCAAGGACAAATCGTATGATTTGAATAACCCTACGGCGCCGTCCGGCAACGAGTCCACCAATTCGCCGATTTCGCTATCTGTAAGCCGGAGACGGTCAGCATCCAATTCGCCACGTATATGTTCAATAGGCTCGTCGGGCGCTGCGTTTTTCCAGTCCGGCCACATCCGGTTTTTGTTCGTAGCATGTTTGGCGACGAGCGCATCTGCGATTTGCTCGGGCGTGGCACCAGCGCGCCACGCGCCATCAAGAGCGAGAGCGACGACATCGAGCCATTCGACGACATCGGTCGGCTTGTCTTCGATTTCTATCAGCTCTTTTCGAATATGAGCAACGAGCCCCGCATTACGTGCGCCAGGGCCGAACGTTGCCTGCGACCACGCGATACGCTCACGCATGTGGACAATGAAATCGAATTGAGGGTTTGTAGTAGTAGCTATCATTTATGGTAATGTGCCTACGGCGTTGTTCTCGGGTTACTTGGAGCTGTTCGAAAAAGATCGCCCCAACTAACGCAGATAGCCATCTTGCAATTCGCACTAGGTCAATAAGGGTGTCAATATCTGGAAGTTCATCTGCGGCCATTCGTTTACGCTTTGCCTGCAAAGCGTCGAGAGTTGGCGGATTACTGATCGTGTAAGGTTCTGTTTTGTCGGCCACAGCGGCGCTCATCTTATTAGTCACTCCAGGTAAGCATCAAGGGCGAGATTATTTGAGAAGGTCTCATCGCTAGGGCGCGATGGTCACGCCGGATAACCACATAACCAAAGCAAATACAGGCCCAGTGACTAATGTTAAAACGGCTAGCTTGTTAAGATGCCCGCTCATCGCGAATTTAGTGATGTCTGCGCAGCCAACAATCCCCATATAGCGCATATTACATACACAAGAGTTGAATCGACCTGCCAATTTGCATGAATCATTGAGGAGTCCTTTTTTAGTAAACGTTGAGAATTTGAATTTCGTTAAGCCGTGTTCGTGGTTGCGTCCTTTGTGGCATAGAACGGCATGGCGAGTTGTTGTTGGTTCGCGTCGAGCGATTGAGTCGCAGGACGTGGCTTTGTCGGTATTCTGAATTTCGGCCGTCACGGGTTAGCCCTTTCGTTTAAACCCTTTTTCGTCGGTGCGATCCTAGACTATCGCCAATCCAGTGTTCCTATCTAGCCCTCGATTCGAGCCACATTGCCAGCTATGAATTCAGCGGAATTGGACTCGTGTTCTGCACCTAATAGCACGGAAGCCAGCTCGGTGAAAGCGGGTGTGAGTCCAACAACCAAACCATACATGCGGCCACGCGCCAAAAGTAATTTGCATCGAACCAGGGTATCGATCAGATCCTTCGCCTCGGCTAGCATCTTCGGGTTGTCTTTTAAGTCAAGTTTTTCCGCTGCTACTGCAATCGGAACAGTTGATTTGGTCATTTAGTAAGTCCGTTTATAGTGAATGGTAGTTTCAGCGCACGTTCATGTTCTTCTTTGTCGCGGACGCAATAAATAATCTCGTAAAAAGACGGTTTCTGGATAAGGCTCGGCCTATGCGGGCGTACACCGCTTTGTTTGGATCGGTCATGGAACTGCAAGGCTGTCACGCTGGTAGACAGCAGCCCTGTTTTTTCTTTAACAGTGACCGCCACACTCTTTAGCTCACACGGGTACTTTCCGCGCGCTCCTTCGCACACAGCGATCAAACCGCTCGGGCGAACGACGACATCATATTCTGGAATCTCAATCGATCCAGTCACACCGCAGGCAAGTGGTGCGGTCGACAGAATTGAAAGGCCAGCGCTCAAAAGCAGATATTTACCGATTGAACCAATTACGCTCATGGCCGCGTTGACTGGAAGCGGTACGACAACATTGTTTAGTTGGGGCATATATATTTCCCTATCGGGTTTCCATTGGATCAATGACAATTCTGGCCATGTCACGATAAGTGTGCGGGTGCGCTGACTTGTACATAAACGCAATCCGCAGTGCAATCGGCTGACGACCCATTTTCATGAGATACGCCATCGCTCCAGCGCACTGCTGTTCCTTTCCTGACGCGTTATAGCTGCCATCGTCATCGCTCCATGTGCCGCCGGTTTTTGCGTGTACGGTTTTGTGACACGGGAAACCATTCCGATCATCGCCTAGAGATTCGATGATCCCCTGCAATCGTCCCTCCTGAAGTTCTATGGCTCCATCATTGCGAAAGGGGCAGTTGAAGCAAGGACTGGTCAGTTTGAAGGGGTTATGGTTGCTCATGATTCTCCCTGCACAAAACGAGCTGGCAGCCGCTTAGCGCAGCAATTGCCGATCAAAACTTTTTTCGCTCGGAGCTTCAAAGGATCACCCGCATTTGGAGCGACGGCTAACCATCCGTCGGCAATGAACAGTACGGTCTCTTGTTTCGTCAAGGGGAGGTCGCGCTGACACGCCACACAATACCGTGTCGTGAGCGGATCTCGGCGGCAGTCAATCGAGATTTGTACGCTTTCGCGCTTCGTGGCGATACCCCACGCATCCAACAGTAGCCGCGGAAAGTCATCCTCGAAGTAGCCTCCGAATAATTCCTCGTGCTTTTCGATGGCGGCAAATAGAAACTCGTTCTTCCAACTGTACGCCGCGGCGAATGCACCGCTCGACCGACCAAATTGGCATACTAACCCGTTCGCGATGCCGAAGTGGACGAGCTTCTGCGCGGTCGCCGGAGCAAAGCCCCAGCCTCGCAATGACTCGGTTTGATCGCCTTCGTTGATGTGCTCAGGCAGGATGGCCACCCCAGCAAATGCTACGAGCAGGCGATCAGTCTTGTTTTTAGGATGGGGCATTATTGACTCTCCAAGATAGTCAATACATCCTTTAGCGCTTTAGGATACTCATTGTCTCTTAGCGAGGACCACTGCGCAACGTAGCGGGCACGGCCACGTGCATCTTGGAGGGCTAATAGCTCTTTGTTTCGGGAGTTCGGCGTAGTACCTACTAGCGGGGAATCTGTCTCAAAGAGCGAAACTTCCCAATCACAATTCTTAGCTTCCGCTGATCGTCTGGCCTCGTCGAAAATGCCCAGCGAACTCGAAACGTCAACAAATTGTTCCCTGTTCTCGCTGTCTTCGTTATCGCCCGGTTCCACAATTCGAGCAGAGAAGGCGTAATGCGGAGTTTTTGGTTTATTGGATTGGTTCACGGTCATTGTCCATTGTTTACCGATTACTGTATACATATACAGTCCGTCTTTACGACATTACTAACTTTTCTTAATGTCCGTAATATACACGATAATGGTAATTATTATGTGTTCATTAAAACAATATACCGTATATGTGGTATAGTTATCATATGTACGGTATATAAAACATGAGAAACAACCTATTTCGGCACCAACGTGCCTACAATTAAATGCATCAGATTGGTAACCCTCAAGGGGAAATGAAGTGAACATTACTGAAAGGCCGGGCAAGCAAGGCGAGCGCAACGGAGACATTTCGTGGCGATCGCTGGCCCATGAGCTGCCTGATTTGTCTGGAGTTACGCCCGACGTATTCGGCGCGCGCCGCATGCGCTTGTTGGTGTCGCGTCCGCTCGATCCTGACGACCCCCTCGATGCGATCAGCTTTCACGAGACCATTGTCGAGTTCGTTGTCATGGATGCCGCCATTGCAGACGGCTACGGATTCGTTGCGCAGCAGGGCGGTTTATATTTTCCAGGTCGATACACCAAGTTTGCATACCTAAAATGAAATTCATCCGATGCACAACAGCAAGCCGCTGACAAAAACTGCTCAGGTACGGATGATTGGCAACAGTGTGTCGCCCCATCCGGCGGCGGCATTGATTGCCGCTAATTTTGCGCATGAAACGGCAATGAAAAATGAAAGGAATGTCGCGTGATCGATCGAATCGAAGTGGCGACAGTAATTAACATGTTGCCAGTGCGCGTGTGGCTTGAAACCAACGTTCCAAGGCTTACCGTGTCTGATACTCTCTGCAGCAGTGAAAGCGTTCTAGGGAAAGACTTGGCGTGGGAACATGAGCCGCTTCCGTCAAATCGTCGTGAAGACTTTTTGGCGCGATGTCGCTATGCGTCTGCGCGGGAGGCGTTTGATACGTTGTTAAAGTATTGCGACCAAGATGCGTTTTATGCGTGGCAAGCGGAATGTGACCGCAAGGTTCTTGCAGTGGTGGTAAGTGACTTTCAAGAATATCTTGCTAGTTTCCCACCTCGTCCGGCGCCGACGGATGGTAGGCCGCTGTACGCTTTTGAGGTCCTTGCGAACGTAGCGTTGGAAGGCTAAGCGTGAACTTTTCAATTTCTAACGAAGTAGCAAAGCGCGACGAGGTAATAATTGAAGATAATTCTTGAGTTGCTAAACGACCCGATGGTACTGTTGGTCGCCACAGCTATGGGTGCGACCGTGCTGGGTGTACGACTTGGATTTTGGCGATTACGAAATGGACAATTTCCAGCCGTGTTTACAATCGTGCTCGGCGTTGGTTTGCTTGTAATGTCAATATTGACTGCGATGGTCTGGTGAGCTACTGCCGCCCCAGTTGCGAGCGCTGGAAGTCCGACGTTTACGTTTACGAGGGTCAGAACGGATTTAATATTCACGTCGCTAAAGTGCGAATCGTAAATGTTGAGTCGTGTCCAGAAGGAATGCTTGAAGTCCTCGCTCGCAAGGGCGGCGAGGACGAGGCTCTAGCCGCAGCATCCGCGCAGAGTGCGTGGTTGGAATCCGCAACGCGTGTTCCAATCGAACTGGCCCACGCTGGCTGCTCGTTCGTGCTCGAGGACGCGGAAGAGTGTTTGGCGCAATTGATCGCGTTACGCGAACTGGGCTACTACATTCCGGTGAAAGCTATCGATGCGCTCACTGAGGAGGCGTGCGAAGCGTGAGCAATAACGGTCTTAATTTCGTTCCTCTCATGACAACTCATAACCAAATGACCAAACCGGTTCGCTGGCGGATGCCGGAGAATACCGTAAAGGTTGATCGCACAACGAAATGGGGGAATCCGTTTCACACCCACGGCGACGGCATCAAGATGGATACCGGACTCGCGGTAAGCCTATTTGCCGATACGATTAAGAAAAGTGGCGGGTCTATGAGTAACCCACGAAGGTTCGAGACGATTGTTACGGTCGAGGACATTAAGCGAGAATTACGCGGAAAGAATTTGGCGTGCTGGTGTGAAGTCGGCACGCCTTGTCACGCCGAAGTGTTGTTGAGGATTGCAAATGAGTGAGTTAGGTCGCCATAGTCGAGGTACGTTTATTACGCTCGACGGTAATAAGTTACTACGCGATCTTAGATTGCCACACTGCACGATTGCTCTGCTGCGGAACATGAAGATAGGGGATAAATACGATCTATTCGATGTAAGCCATGCGCCTATGACGCAAACCGATAGAAAATACTGGCCAAGCGCAAGCGCCCGGGTTGAACGCGTGCGTGGCGGTTACGACTTAAGTGCGCTTTGGATGCTGGAAATCGGCAATATGAAAAGACTCGGGACTATCTTCGTCCCGGGGTTTAGGCTAAAACTGGCGCAAGGTCGCGTATTCGAAGCGCACGTAAACGGCGAAGATGGTGCCGACTTGTTACGTTCAAGCTTGCGCCTCTATATCCTCATTGTCCGCCTTGCACAGCGCTTGTCGGGTATGGCGAGTGCGCGCGGCGAACACGCTTGCGCTCGAATGCTGCGTCCAATGGTGACGATGCATGACGAAGACCGCAATGGGTACACGGTGCCGTTCCTTAATGGGCTTGTACACGCAGAGGCAAACCACAGTGGCTAAAACAACAGGAATTTCGTGGACCAACAGCACATTCAACCCGTGGACTGGTTGCACAAAAGTCGGCCCAGGCTGCGACCACTGCTACGCGGAGGCGGTAAACAAGCGCTTCGCGCGCGGTGAAAACTGGGGCGTTGGTGCGCCGCGCAAGCTATCCTCAGACAAATACTGGAGCGAACCGTTACGTTGGCACAAAGCCGCTTTAACAAGCGGCGAGCGTCACTTCGTATTCTGTGCGTCGCAAGCAGATGTTTTCGATAACGAAGTGCCTGATGAGTGGCGCGACCGGCTTTGGGCGCTCATTCGCGCCACTCCCGCTCTTACTTGGCAGATCGTTACAAAGCGCATCGGAAATGCACGCAAGATGCTGCCAATCGATTGGAGTGACGAGGGTTACCCCAATGTGTGGTTACTCGCGACGGTAGTCAATCAAGAAGAGCTCAATCGCGATCTGCCGAAGTTGCTAACGACGCCTGCTGCGATGCACGGGCTGTCCGTTGAACCTATGCTCGGGCCGCTTAATCTCGCGTTCGCGGGCAATGTTACCGCTGAAACTGCGTATCGTTGGCTTGCATCCGATAGCGTTCGCCCGCTCGATTGGGTTATTGCCGGTGGTGAGAGCGGTTCGGGTGCACGGCCTTTCGATCCCGGTTGGGCGCGTTCGCTGGCCGCGCAATGTCGCGGACTTGGGATCGCGTTTTTCGTGAAGCAGATGGGATCAAAACCTGTGGGCATTTCCTATCCAGGCAAAGGTGACGATCCCTCACTGTGGCCTGAGAGTCTGCGAATTCAGCAGTGGCCACAGATTAAAGCGCAACGGGAGATCGAACGTGTCTAGTGAGCCCACGGATAACCCTCTCCAGTTCGGCGAAATCGTAGTCTCGTTTGCGGAAGCGAAGTTTCGTTACGGCGCCAGAAAAAACGACTGTCCTCACGACAAGCTTTTATTAGACGATCATGGAGAGATCGTTGAGTGCGGCGATTGCAAAAAACAAGTCGGAACTTATTGGGCTTTTAGCAAAGTATTGCAAGGCATCATTACCAAAAACGAAAAGCTTCTCCAGGAACGTCGGGCACTAAAAACCGACCGCGAGACCGTGATTCATACCGCTGCGGCTAAGCGAGTAGAAGAAGCATGGCGACGCAGGAAGCACGCTCCAATGTGCCCCCACTGTTCGCGGGGCATCTTCGCCACAGATGGATTTGGAGGCTCTTCAATCGATAAAGACTTCGAACTTGCACGGCGTGCCCGCGAGATTGAAGAACGCCGGGCGAAACGTGAGTCGAACGCGCCGACACAACCACCGACGGCTCCAAACCTCAGGGTGATTTCATGAAACTCACACTTGCCGTAAAAGCCAACTATTTTCAGGAAATCGTCGAAAAAACAAAGCGGTTCGAGTACCGTCTCGCTTCGCCTTACTGGACGAAGCGTTTGGTAGGTCGAGAGTACCGGATTCTTCAAATTACTCTGGGTTATCCAAAGCGCGACGATTCGGGCCGTCGTTATGTGGTGCCGTACCGTGGCTATGAATTGCAAACTATCGTGCATCCGCTTTTCGGAAAAAAGCCAGTGGATGTTTTTGCTCTACACGTTTAGGATTGAGGATTGACAATGGGATGGAAAGCGATAAAAGAACAATACCAGATAAAGCACAATGTGCATGTCGCGGAAGAAGGCATTTGCATTGGGTCAGATTGCCTCCCGAAGATTATGATTATCGATCGTGAGGGTTGCTTAGTGAGTCGCGATACGTGGTCGCGAGGTGATTTAAAACGGTACGAGGTAGAGATGGACGCAGACCCCGCGCTTTTGAAACGCCTCGCGGCCACTGCCGACTCATTCAGTAACGCGATCACCGTGTACACCTACAACGGCGCGACAATAATTGAAAAGCAGTGCGAGACGTTGGGATGGCCGAATGTCACGCACGACGGTTGTTTGATGCATGAGAACATGTTCTCAACGGATCGCAACGAAGTGTTACGGTGGGCAAAGCGAAGCGCAGCACGCTCGGTAAAATTTAGAGAGCAGTTACTTAAGGATGCTGAGCAGGCGTTATTCGACGCTCGCTCGCGACTTGCGCAGGCAGAGGCTGATGTTGCGTCTTTATCTGAGGAAGCCTCGGCAGAGCGCAGTAATGAGTCCTAATCACCAACTCTCTCTTTTTGACGCCGTAACCGACGCGTTCGCAAATAGCGGCAGTATCACAACACCGGAACTCTACAATGCCGTTAAGCGGCATCAAAAGTTGTCGCACGCCGACATGCAACGCAAAGCGCCGATCGGCGAATCACCCGTCGAGCACTGCGTTCTAAAGCGCGATGTACGGTGGGTTCAGC
>JANMDS010000283.1:0-3619 GCA_031376405.1 Betaproteobacteria bacterium | reverse complement strand
GCATGGTGGTCAAGCCTGGCATCATGAAAATTGCTGACCTCAAAGGCAAAACTGTAGCGGCGGACGCACCCGGCACGGCGGGCTACTTCGGCTTAGCCTGGATGCTGAAGAAAAATGGTCTCTCGGTGAAAGACGTAAAAGTATTGAACATGGGCCCGCAGGCCGCCGCGAACGCGATGATTGCGGGCACGGACGGCATGGATGCGGCGATGACGTATGAGCCGTATTTATCCGGCGTGCGCGCGGCGCCAGAAAAAGGCAAGATCATTGCCACTACGCTCGATTATCCGATGGTGATGGATACATTCGGTTGCACGCCAAAATTCTTGGCGGAAAATCCAAAAGCCGCGCAAGGCTTGGCGAATGCGTATTTCGATTCGCTCGAAATGATTAAAAACGACGCAGCGAAAAGCTTCGAGATCATGGGCGCGGACGTTAAGCAAACCGGCGCGCAATTTGAAGGCAGCCAGAAGTATTTGCGTTGGCAAGATCGGGCTGCAAATCAAAAATTCTTCGCCGGCGAACACGCACAATTCAGCAAGGAAGCGGCAGACTTATTGCTGGAAATTGGCATCATCAAGCAGCTTCCTGATATGTCGAAATTGGCCGATACGAGCTTTATTAAGTAACCATTTTTAGCTTCATACCTGCGGCGTAAAAAAGCATTTTTTGGGAGATATCTCCTTAAAAGCGCTTGTTTTACGCCGCAGGTATTTATAGTTTTTCCTCTCTCCTTTGAAACCACTCACCCCTGTTGCCCCGCGCACGCGCATTGCGCTCGGCATTTCTTTTTTCGTGCTATTCGTTGCGGTGTGGGCGTTTGCCACGCTGGGCGGTTTCGTCTCCAAAACGTTTTTAGCTGACCCGATTACGATGGTGAAAAGCGGCTACAAGCTGCTCACCGAAATGGGCTTTGCGAACGACATTGGGTGGACGGTGTGGCGCGTGTTGGGCGGGTTCCTCATCGCCGCCGCGATTGCCGTGCCGCTCGGCGTATTGATGGGCGCGTATAAGCCGGTGGAAGCCTTCTTCGAGCCTTTCGTTTCCTTCGCCCGCTATTTACCCGCGTCCGCGTTCATTCCACTTTTGATTTTGTGGGTGGGTATTGGCGAAGCGCAGAAACTAGCCGTAATTTTTATCGGCTCATTTTTCCAACTGGTGTTAATGATTGCTGTGACTGTGTCCAACACCCGCCGCGATTTGGTGGAGGCGGCCTACACCTTGGGCGCGAGTGATGCCAGCTTGGTCAAGCGCGTGCTCATCCCTGGCGCTGCGCCGGAAATCGCCGAGCATTTGCGCATGGTGCTCGGTTGGGCGTGGACGTACGTGATTGTGGCCGAGTTGATAGCGGCTTCAGCCGGAATTGGGCATATGATTACTGATAGCCAAGCCTTGCTCGCGACCGATCAAATCATTTTCGGCATCATCATTATTGGACTGATCGGATTGGTGAGCGATTTGCTTTTTAAGTGGGCGAATCGCAAGCTTTTTCCTTGGGCGGCGCTGGGCAAATGAGCATCCTCAAAGTTCGCGGTGTATCCCGCACCTTCGTTTCCGAAAACGGTACGAAGACCGTCGCCTTACAGGCCACAGATTTAGATGTCGCCGAAAACGATTTCATCACGATTCTTGGTCCATCGGGTTGCGGTAAGAGCACGCTTTTGCGCATCGTCGCGGGACTCGATACACAAACCACGGGTGAAGTGTTGCTCGATAAAAAGCCTATCTTGGGTCCAGGCGCAGACCGAGGCATGGTGTTTCAGAGTTACACCCTCTTTCCGTGGCTTACGATTTTAGAAAATGTTTGCTTTGGCTTACGAGAAAAATGCTTGTCCGCTTCCCATCAAAAGGAAATTGCTCAAGGTTTCATTGAAAAAGTGGGCCTTAGCGGCTTTGAAGCTCACTACCCCAAGCAACTCTCCGGCGGCATGCAGCAGCGCACCGCGCTTGCCCGTGCCCTGGCCAACGATCCGCGCATTTTGCTCATGGATGAACCTTTCGGCGCCCTCGATCACCAAACGCGCGAGTTGATGCAGGAGCTCCTGCTGGGTATTTGGGAAAATGCGCAAAAAACGGTGCTCTTTGTTACTCACGATATCGACGAAGCGGCATTTATAGGCACGCGTGTGGTTGTAATGAGCGCGCGCCCAGGGCGGATTAAGCTTGATCGCGCGGTTCCATTTGCGCATCCGCGTGCCTACTCGGTCAAAACAACCCCTGAATTTACGGCGTTAAAAGCGGACTTAACGGAGAGCGTACGCACGGAAGTTTTGGCAACCCAGGCGTTGTCTCGATTGATGTAGGTCGCTTATAGCGCGACTCTTGGCTTCGGTTATTTTGAACAATAAATCGCTGGTTTCTGGATTGACGGCGCGATTTCTCAGGCGCGGGATTCCGCACTAAGGCGCGGATAGTAGACCAGCCGAAACCCAAATCAGACCATTAGGTTAGACCTCTGCACAACCGCAGATATACAAAACTACGATTGATTGCATCATTCCGACGAAGGCCGGAATCCATTTTTGCGTCGTAAAAACAAACTCTTAGCGATTGCGCTTCCGAACGGAATTGAACCCCGGCCTTCGCCGGGGCGACAAATCATCGGTCGTGCAGAGATCTCAGGTAGGGTGTCAAGAATCCAGGCAACCTAATGTCCAATTACACACACAAGTACGTTTCACAAAAAAAATCGCCACGAGGCTTGGGGCGAGGTGGCGAGGGGGACTGATTTTTGGTATTGTTGGATCGAACGGGAGCGCTTTAGTGGTGCGCTCTTTAGTGTTTTTTGTTGGTGCTATTTTTACTTTACGTACGCTACTTGCTCTACGTTAGGTACTCTACGTTAGGTACTCTACGTTATGGACTGAGTGCAAGAGCGCACATTGCGCTCTTGCCGCAGTTGGGTTAGTTTGATGCTGTCCTACTTTCACGCGGGAATCCGCACTATCATTGGCGCTGAGGTGTTTCACGGTCCTGTTCGGGATGGGAAGGGGTGGGGCCGCCTCGCTATGGGCATCAAACTTAAGGGGTTGACGGTGCACTGAGTGTGCACAGTCGCTTGGAAGAAGTAGGGGTATAGGGTGAGTTGCGGATTAAATCTTTATCTTTAAAACACTGAGCTTTTGTTAAGCACTACATTTCTTGCGTAGTCCGACATTTTCATGCGGAGCGCTTTTTCAACATTTACGCAGTCAATGTGTAGTGCTATAGGATCAAGCTGCACGGGCAATTAGTATCGGTTAGCTTAAAGCATTACTGCTCTTCCACACCCGACCTATCAACGCGGTGGTCTTCCGCGACCCTTTAGGGAGGTTAAACCTCCAGGAAACATAATCTTCGAACGAGTTTCCCGCTTAGATGCTTTCAGCGGTTATCTCTTCCGTATATAGCTACCCGGCAATGCCACTGGCGTGACAACCGGTACACCAGAGATACGTCCACTCCGGTCCTCTCGTACTAGGAGCAGGCTTCGTCAAGTTTCCAACGCCCACGGCAGATAGGGACCAAACTGTCTCACGACGTTTTGAACCCAGCTCACGTACCTCTTTAAATGGCGAACAGCCATACCCTTGGGACCGGCTACAGCCCCAGGATGAGATGAGCCGACATCGAGGTGCCA
>JANMDS010000271.1:0-1586 GCA_031376405.1 Betaproteobacteria bacterium | reverse complement strand
CGCTTTAATACCTGCGGCGCAAAAACAGCATTTTTGGATAGATATCTCCCAAAAAACGCTGTTTTTGCGCCGCAGGTATGGCATTGTTGTGGGTATTGCATCCAATTTGTGATTTGCATCGTATCAATCTGAAGAATCCGTTAAATTGATGATTCCAGCTCAATACAACTACAAACACCCCATCGCCGTGTACCCCGAAAACGAACGCCCGATTACTGATTTGCTGCAACATGCAGCGGGCGGGGACGGCTCGGCCCAAAACGCGCTGTACAACGCGGTGTACGCCGATTTGAACCGAATTGCCCGCCACAGGCTCTACGAAAGCGGCTCGTTTAGCGTGCTCGATAGCCCAGCCTTGGTGAGTGAAGCGTATATGCGCATGGTGGGCAAAGAAGCGGCCATTGCGCAAAATCGGCGCATGTTTTTTGGCTATGCCGCGAAGGTGATGCGCAATATTATTTTGGATCATGTGCGCGAAAATCAAGCCGAAAAGCGCGGCAGCGGGGTGAGTGACGTAACGCTCTACACCGGCGTGGCGGGCGTGAGCTTTCGCGACGACCAGCTTGAGCATTTAGAGCAAGCGCTTTTGCGCCTACAGCGCATCGATCAGCGCGCGTGCAATATCGTGGAGCTACGCTACTTCGGCGGGCTTACGATGGAAGAGTGCGCCGAACACAAAGACATTTCGCTCGCCACCGCCTCCCGCGCTTGGGAAAAAGCGCGGGTTTTTTTGGCGAGCGAGTTGGCGGTGTAATACAGCGTAATTGCAGCGCATGATCGCAAGTTGTGAACCACCGGATAGCGCGCACGCCACAAAAACCTAGAAGACGATCGGTGTAGGCGGTGCCGAAGGCAGCAGCCTGCAGATCGCCACGTTGCGCATCTCGCCGTTCGCCAGCGCTCCTTTTACTACGATCGTAAATGCAGGCCCGATGTAAGTTGCATCCACGGTACTGCCACCGATGATGGTTTGTGCGTAAAACGGCTCGTCAAGCTGCATAGAAGAAAGCGGGTCTAGGACATTTTGAAACGCCGTGTAATACGCAGGTTTCCAAGGGAAATGATAGGTATCGACCTGCACTTTACCGGTGTAACTTGTCAGTGCTCCATTGCTTGCATACTCAGGTTTACCCAACGGAAGGGAGGCATTTTGAATAATATATTGGTACTCATATCGGCGTGCGGCTTGACCTGCGATGGACGGGATCGGTGTCGCTATCAATTTGCCGTGCACCCCAAACGCGCCCGCCAAGATCGACCCTTGCCCACCGGGCGCACCTTGCGGAATCGTGCTCGGAATGATCGAGCAGGCTAAAGCGTCCAGCGTAACAGCGGGAATGCTCAGCGCAGCGCTCGCGGTTGGCGTAAACGAGCTCACCATCGCGAGCGAAAATGCGGCGGTCAGGTTGTTTTGAATGAATCGGAGGCTCGGCATGCTAATTTCCTTTTATTAGTCAAAAAATCAGTGGATACCGGTAAGAACGTAATATTTGCGCAACACAACTCAGTGCTTTAGAAAAATAATGAATTGCTCAAAGCACAACCGGGGTCCGGCCGGCAACTAGATCCCAGCCGGACCCCGGTTG
>JANMDS010000100.1:0-4615 GCA_031376405.1 Betaproteobacteria bacterium | reverse complement strand
GCCCCGAAGCGGGAGAGGTGCTGAGCGTGTTGGTCAACGGTGAGCGGGTTTTGGAGGAAAATCGAGCAGCGCTTCACGCGTCGTGGTCGAGCGTGTCGTACAACATTCAACGACTGCGTGATAACCCTTCGTGCGCGGAGGACGAGTATGATTTACTCTTCGATATTGGCGAGCCAGGCTTGGCGACGCAAGTGCCCTTTACGCTCTCCGCGCCAAGTATAGGTGGCACAAAACCGCGCGTTGCGATCTTGCGCGAGCAGGGCGTGAACTCGCACGTTGAGCTCGCTGTGGCCTTCAGCAAAGCAGGATTTGAAGCGGTAGACGTTCACATGAGTGATTTATTTGCCGGACGACATTCACTCGCTCAATTTCAGTTGCTCGCGGCGGCGGGTGGCTTTAGTTATGGTGATGTGCTGGGCGGCGGCGCGGGCTGGGCAAAATCTATTTTATTTAGCGATGCATTGCGCGAGCAATTCGCCCAATTTTTTGCCCGCCCCGATACGCTTTCAATCGGCGTTTGCAATGGCTGTCAGATGATGTCGCAATTGAAACCCATCATCCCTGGGGCTGCGCATTGGCCGGCGTTTACGCGCAACGGGAGTGAGCAGTTCGAAGCGCGGCTATCGCTAGTTGAGGTGCAACACAATGGCTCACCGTGGTTTGTTGGCATGGCCGGTGCCCGGCTGCCGATTGCGGTGTCGCACGGTGAAGGCTTCGCCGCCTTTGTTAACGAAGACGCGCTTGAAAAAGCGCAAGATACGATTTCGTTACGCTTTGTCGATGGCTTCGGCATGACCACGGAAACCTATCCAGCCAACCCCAATGGTTCGCCACAAGGCATCACAGGTTTGAGCAACGAAGATGGGCGGGTGACCATCATGATGCCCCACCCGGAGCGGGTACATCGTAACGTGCAACTGAGCTGGAGACCGCCGAGTTGGACCGCGGAAGATTCTCCGTGGATGCAGCTTTTTTATAACGCGCGGGTAGCGTTTAAAGTGTGAGTTAGATTGGAAAGTTTGAAACAAAAAACCACGCTTCGGCGTGTTTTTTTTTCGAAGGGGATTGATACTGCATTCCGCTTCCAATACCTGCGGCGCAAAACCACCTGTTTTTCGAACTTATCTCCTAAAAAACAGGCTTTTTCTCACTGCCTTAATCACTCTTCGTGGAACGCGATTTCACGCTTCTTGCGAATCGACGGTGCGATCACAATCAAGAGCAGCAATCCGGCCAAGCCCAACATCACCGCCGAGATCGGGCGGGTGACGAATACGCTGGCATCGCCTCGGGAGAGCAACATCGCCCGTCGCAAGTTCTCCTCCATCATCGGGCCCAAGATGAAGCCCAACAATAGCGGTGCGGGCTCGCATTTAAGTTTTGCCCAGACGTAGCCCAAAATACCGAACAGCACTGTGAGGTAAATATCGAATACGTTGTTTTGTAAAGAAAATACGCCCACGCAGCAGAACAACAAAATAGCCGGGTAGAGCAGGCGATACGGTACTTGCAAGAGCTTAATCCATACGCCAATCATCGGCAGGTTCAAGATGACGAGCATTAAGTTACCCACCCACATCGAGGCGATCATGCCCCAGAACAGCTGCGGGTTGGAGGTCATCACCTGTGGGCCAGGCTGAATATTGTGAATGGTCATCGCACCGACCATCAATGCCATCACCGCATTAGGCGGAATGCCTAGGGTGAGTAAGGGGATGAAGGAGGTTTGGGCACCGGCGTTGTTGGCCGCTTCTGGGCCGGCTACGCCGCGGATGTTGCCTTGACCGAACGGTACTTCACCGGGCTTTGGCTTCATCTTTTTCTCCACCGTATACGCGGCGAACGAGGCTACTAGCGCGCCACCACCTGGAAGAATGCCCAGTACGGAACCCAGCGCTGTGCCGCGCAAAATCGCGCCGAGCGAGGCTTTGAAGTCCACCCATTTAATGAGCAAACCGGAAACGCTTTTGGTGAACAGCTCACGCTCGGTTTTATCCTCTAAATTCATGAGAATTTCGGATAATGCGAACGCGCCCATGGCCACAATCACGAAGCCGATGCCATCGGTGAGCTCAGGAATACCAAACGAGTAACGGGCAACACCGGAGTTCACATCGGTGCCGACAATGCCCAACAACAAGCCCAACACAATCATGGCAACGGCTTTAACCACCGAGCCTGAGGCTAACACGACCGCGGCGATCAAGCCCAGCACCATGAGAGAGAAATACTCAGCGGGGCCGAACTTAAGGGCGACCTCGGCCAGCGGGGCGGCAAAGGCGGCGATGAGCAGCGTGCCGAAGCAGCCCGCAATGAACGAACCAATTGCCGCGACCGACAACGCTTTACCCGCTTCGCCATTTCGAGCCATTTGGTAACCATCCAGGCAGGTGACCACCGATGAGCTTTCTCCTGGCAGATTGACTAAGATCGCAGTGGTAGAGCCACCATATTGCGCGCCGTAATAAATACCGGCGAGCATGATGAGTGCGGCAATCGGGGGCAATGAGTAGGTGATGGGCAGCAACATGGCAATCGTTGGCACCGGGCCAATGCCGGGTAATACGCCGATGAGCGTGCCTAAGATACAACCAAACAGGCAGTACATGAGGTTTTGTGCGGTGATGGCTACGCTTAAGCCTAGCGAGAGATTGTTGAGTAGTTCAGTCATGATGGTCTCTTAGCTCCAAGGAAACAGTTTCATTTGGAGACCGAGCCCCTTGACGAAAGCGAGGGCGCAAAACGTGCTCAACACCACTGCGGAGATGATGATTTCTTTCCATTTTTTGTCTTGCGCGGCAATCGAGGCGATGATGATCATGGCGGCAGCAGCGGCCACTAAGCCCATGGCGGGTACGCCAAACGCGGGGATGCCCGCTAGCAAGATGCCAAAGGCACCAACCGCACCCAGTAACCAAACCATGGGCATGATGTGCCAGCCGATGGGTTCATCTGGGGATTTCTTCGCTTCGATAAAACCTTCGATGGCGATGATGATCCCTAGGACAAAGAGCAAGCCTCCAAGCATGCGCGGGAAGTAGCCCGGCCCCATGCGTGCGCCCGAGCCTAGACTGTAATCGAGCGCGCCGATAAAGAATGCGCCGCCAAAGACCATGAACATCAGCCCAGCCAACACGTTTTTGTTGTGCGACAACTTCATTGTGTGTGTCTCCCTTACTTTTTTTTGCGATTTTCTGCACGATTGTGATCAAAAAAAGGCTATTTTGCGCCGCAGGTATTTCGCGTTGTGCGCGGTTTTTCTAACCTACTCGGAATATAACCGATGTGCACTTGCAACAAAAAAGAGCCGCGAAGGGCTCTTTTTTTGGATGCTACTTATTTCAGTCCGGCTTTATCACGTAGCTCACCCACATGTTTTTGTACCACTTCATTTTGCAGACGCTGCAATAGTTGCGGCTTGACTTCTTCGTAGGCTGGGATTTTCGCCGCGCGTTCGTCGTCGAGTTTGATGACATGCCAACCAAACTGGGTTTCAACTGGGGTGGCGGTGAATTTACCTTTTTGTAAACCTGTCATCGCGTCGGCGAAAGGCTTGACGAAATTGCCTGGGGCGGCCCAATCCAGATCGCCACCGTTTACTTTGCTGCCTTCATCTTTGCTGCGGCCAGCGAGTTTTTCAAAAGCTTCGCCGCCTTGGAGCGCTTTGATCACCTCTTCAGCTTCGGCTTTTTTCTCAACTAAGATGTGGCGGGCGCGGTATTCTTTGTCGCCTAATTGACCTTTAATGCGGCTGTACTCGGTTTGCAGCGTTTGCTCCGTTGGACCGGCGGTTTTGCTGTAATCCGCCAAATACGCGCGAATAAGCGCTGATTGGGCGGATAAATCCATTTGCGCTTTGACTTCGGACTGCGTGTGAATGTTTTTAGCCCGTGCCGCACGGGAGAGTACTTCCCGCGTTTGCAGCTCGCCGCGCACGGCTTCGCGCAATTGTGGCGAATCTTGCTGGCCCTGAGCCATTTGCTCTTTCACCAAAAAATCGACCATGGCGTTGTCCACGGGCACTGCGTTGTTGGCTGCAGGTGCCGCAGCCGTTGGTACTGCGGGAGCGGCGGGGCGGGGTTGCGCAGGCTTGGGAGGTTGCGTTTGGGCGGCGGCAAAATTAGTGCTAGCAGCCAAGGCGGCTGCGATGAGGGTGAGTTTCGATAACGTCATTGCACAATCCTTAAAAAAAGCGAAGAAAAAACTAAGTTGGAACGAATTCTTTGGGGGCGAACAGCTTCACTGATAGTGCATGGATCGGCGAGGGAATCAAGTCCGCCACTTTGTCCATTACCGCGCGATGCCGCGCTAAGCGCCCCATTTGTTCAAATTGCTCAGACACGAGCGTTAAAAAATAGTGCCCGCCCTCGCGCGCGCCGGCATGCCCGGCGTGGGACGCGCTATCGTCTACCAACTCAAACTCTTGGGGAGAAAATCCGCTCAAGCGCTCGCGAAGCACCGTTTCAATGTTCGGTTTTGACATAGCGCGCCAAAAAAAGACCATTTAAGATGATGAACGCGAAGAGTAGCGCCATCATGCCCCACACCTTGAACGTAACCCACGTGTCGAGCGCGTAGGTTTGGGCAACGTAATAGTTCAGCGCGGCTAAAAAGC
>JANMDS010000014.1:0-10238 GCA_031376405.1 Betaproteobacteria bacterium | reverse complement strand
GTGGTAACGCGTGGCATGCCCGCGAGATCATGGTGCAGAGTTATGGCGCTCCAACCTTTCGCTTGCGCAAACAGCGCAGCTACCGCCTGCGCTTGGTCAAAACCATGCTCTACTAAAACAACGCCACCAACGCGAATGTAGTTAGCGCTTTGCGCGGCGATCACACGATACGCTTCCAAGCCATCGCGCTCATCGGTGAGTGCACCCCGCGGCTCGAACCGCAATCCGTCGCCTTGTAAATGCGGATCATCGTGCGCGATGTAGGGTGGATTGCTTACGATCAAGTCGAACGCGTTATCGCTCAACTCATTAAACCACGCGCCTTGGCTGAACGAAATATTTGATACGCTAACGCTTAAGCGCTGCGCATTGTGTTCGGCCACTTTTAGCGCCGCCAGGCTTACATCCGTTGCCTTCACCTGCCAGCGTGCACGCTCAGCCGCGAGCGTAATGGCCACACAGCCAGTGCCTGTTCCCAAATCGAGTACGTTTACTTCCAAACCCAACGCATCGCCGTGGCGCAAGGCCAACTCTACAAGCAATTCGGTTTCGGGTCGGGGGACTAAGGTAGCGGGTGTGCAGACAAAATCGCGCCCAAAAAATTCCTTTTTTCCAGTCAAGTACGCAACCGGTTCACCGGCTTTTTTTCGGGAGATAAGGGCTAAAAAGTGTTCATTTTGCGCCGCAGGTATTTCGTCGACGGCATGCGCGATGAGCCAGGCTTTGTTGCGTTGTAAGCAGTGGGAGAGCAACGCGAACGCATCACTGCGCTCTAGGCCGCAATCCCGCAAATTTTGCCCAATCGTCACGCCCCGACGCTATCGGCCAGTTGCGCCAACAGTTCTGCTTGGTGCTCCAACACCAGTTTGTTGGTGGCCTCTTCCAAATCGCCATCCAAGATGAAATCGAGTTTGTAGAGCGTCAAGTTAATGCGATGATCGGTCATCCGACCTTGCGGAAAATTGTAGGTGCGAATGCGCTCGCTCCGATCCCCTGAACCCACCAAGGATTTGCGCAAGCCCGCCTCCTTCGCGTGCGCCGCCGCGCGCTCGCGCTCGAGCAAGCGCGACGCAAGCACGCTCATCGCACGATCTTTATTGCGGTGTTGCGAACGATCATCTTGGCATTCCACAACTAAGCCCGTGGGCAGGTGGGTGATGCGCACGGCGGAATCCGTTTTGTTAATGTGCTGCCCGCCCGCGCCCGAGGCGCGAAAGGTATCAATCTTTAGCTCAGAGGGGTTGATAACAATGTCTTTCACCGGATCGGCTTCTGGCAATACTGCTACGGTGCAAGCGCTGGTATGGATACGCCCCTGCGTTTCTGTCGTGGGCACGCGCTGCACTCGATGACCGCCCGATTCGAATTTCAATTTCGAATACGCCCCATCGCCAATTACGCGTGTAATCACTTCTCGGTAACCGCCCAAATCGCTCATTGATTCGGATACGATTTCTACTTGCCAACCCTGCCGCTCTGCGTATCGGGTGTACATCCGCAGCAAATCGGCGGCGAAAAGCGCGGACTCATCGCCTCCAGTGCCAGCGCGAATTTCGAGGAACACATTGCGTTCGTCGTTTTCGTCGCGCGGCAAGAGTGCAATTTGCAGCTCGCTGTCGAGCGCGGCGATTTCGGCGCGTGCGGCATGTACTTCTTCATCGGCAAACGCGCGCATCTCCGGGTCGGCCAAAAGCTCTTGCGCGGTATCGAGGTTGGATTGCGAAAGCTGATAGCGCTTCCACAGATTAACAATCGGTTCGATCTCGGCGCGTTCGCGCGAGAGTTTGCGAAATTGGTTCATCTCATTGGCGATATCGGGGCGCGAAAGTCCCATATCAATTTCGCCGATACGGCGTTCAAGTTGGTCTAGCTTTAATTTCAGTGATTCTTGCATCCCGACATTTTAGGCGAGTGACTGATTCGTCAATTGCAAACGATTGCAGAATGAAAAAGCATAGCTGGAAACAGCACCGGCGCGCGTTCATTTCTTACAATATCGGTAGAAAAAATTATTCGGGGCCTGAAAAAATATGGATATCAATTTACTAAAAAAAACCGCAGCTGCGATGGTTGCACCCGGAAAGGGGCTACTCGCAGCCGACGAGTCGGCAGGTACCTGCGCCAAGCGCTTCGCCTCCGCAAACATTCCAGATTCGCTTGAAATGCGTCGTAACTACCGCGAGATGTTGTTTACCACTCCTTGTATCGGCGATACGCTATCCGGCGTAATCTTGCACGACGAAACCTTGCGTCAATCTACCAGCCACGGCGTACCTTTCGCTCAGCACCTCAATAGCCTCGGTATCATTCCTGGCATTAAAGTCGACGGCGGTACCAAGCCACTCGCCATGACCGACGGCGAGCTGGTTACGGAAGGTTTGGATGGTTTGCGCGGTCGTTTAGATGAATATTTCAAGCTTGGTGCCCGTTTTGCAAAATGGCGTGCGGTGATTGAAATCGGCGAGAACAAACCGACTGTACGTAGCATGTGGGCCAACATGCACGCGATGGCCCGCTACGCCGCACTATGTCAGGAAGCCAATATCGTTCCGATCGTAGAACCAGAAGTAATGCTTGATGGCACGCATGATATCGATACCTGTTTCCGTGTAACAGAAGTTGCCTTACGCACCATGTTCGCGCAACTTTCTGACAATCACGTATTGCCTGAGTGCACCATTCTTAAAGCCAGCATGGTCATCTCCGGCAAGGACGCAAAAAGCCGCGCTGGGGTGCAGGAAGTGGCTCAGAAAACCGTGCAAGTGTTAAAGCGCACGGCGCCGGCAGCGCTTCCGGGGATTGTGTTTCTCTCTGGGGGGCAATCCGATTACGAATCCACGGCGCACTTGAACGCGATGAACAATATGGCTGGCAATCCCTGGCCGTTGTCGTACTCATACAGCCGAGCGCTCCACTTTTCCGCGCTCAAAGTGTGGAAGGGGAAAGCGGATCACTACAGCGCTGCGCAGCAAGCTTTCGCAGCGCGGGCGAACGCCTGCTCGCTAGCAGCACGCGGCTTATGGAACGAATCCATTAAGGGTTAAACGATTAAAGGAGTAAGGTACAAACGAGAGTGACCTTACTCCTAATTAACGCTTCGTAAGGATGCGGGCGTTAACCGCTGACCGACTATGCAGCCGCGGCCTTGCGCTTTCGCTTGAAGTAAAGAGGCGTCCACCCGCTCCATCACATCGGCCCAATCTACCAACGTTACTGCGGGCACATACACTACCCCAACGCTTACGGAAATACTTACCGGATCGATATTTGAGGGCGAAAGTGCGCGTGCGACACGGGTAATCTCTTCCGCCAAGCGCACGCCGTTACCCGCACCGCGCCCCGTGGCGATTACGATGAACTCATCTCCGCCATAGCGAAAAAACTCATCGCCTGCGCGCAAAATGTTGTGCACTGAACCTGCTAGAAGTGCAAGCGCATGGTCGCCCACTGGATGCCCAAAGGCGTCGTTGATCGCTTTAAATCGATCAATGTCGAACATCAAAATCGAGTAGGGCTCGCGGCTCGGTTTGTTCAACACCGCATCGACAAACTCGGAAAGCGCGCGCCGATTGCGCAATCCTGTAAGGGCGTCCGTATTTGCAGCGACTGCCAACTCTTGTGCTCGCCGTTGTGTTGCATTCAACCGGGCAGCGAGCTCCACTTGTTTGATGCGCCCTAGCTCTACGTCCTCTCGCATTTCTTCGAGCTCTTGTTCGAATTCGAGCACTTCGCGGCGCTGCATTTTGAGAGCGTGATCGAGTGAATTGAGCGACGTTAGGCTGCGGGCTATCCAGCCATTCGCGGCTTGACCGTCTCTACTTACCACCTGCGCTTGCAGAAGAGAAATCTCAAGGATGGCGTGTCGATCATCCGTATCAATCGCACTGAAGTGCGCAAGATCGAGGTATTCCTTGGCGAAATCAAAATCGCCCTGATGGATGCCGATGCGTCCAAGAGCGATCGCGCACTTGCGCTCAACTGTGCTCAGGTTGCGCGCGCGGGCAATCGCATAGGCGTCGCGCATCATGTGCATGGAATCATCTAGTTTTCCGCACGCGAAGAGCGCTTCACCCAATGTGTGTTTAACGTACCCTTCCATGGCGGATGACCCGCCCGCACCTGGCTTCACAGCGCAAAAACGAAGTGCTCGGCTGGCTAGTCGTAACGCGCGACTGTAATCGCCAATATCTAGCGCGCACATCGCCACATTATTTAATCCCGCCAAGTACACATCCCGCAATTTAAGTCGCGATGCGAGGCGCATCCCGCTGCGGTAGGTGAGTACGGCCAATTGGGTTTTGCCGGTCATCCGATACAAATTGCCGAGACCACTGCTAAGCCGAGCAACATCGTCACGTAAGCTGGACTCACGCGCCAAACGCATCGCACTTAGCGAATTGCGCAACGCGCGCTGATACATGCCTTGGGCGGTTAAACAGGTTGCCTGTACAGCGAGCGCAGCAACGATGCCCTGCACATCGCCAATTTGCCGAAAAATTGTCTCCGATTCCACTACGTGCTTAAGCCCCGCCTGCGGATTTCCAGTTTCAGCCAATATGGAGCCCAAATGCCGCAAACACGTCGCTAACGCGCTTTGCGCATTCTCGTCACGTAGCCGCTTTACAAGCTCAAGGCCGTGGGTGAGAGCAGAATTCGGGTTCGCGGCCCTGAGCGCGGCGAAGTCGGCAACTTCGCGCGTGCGTTGCGCCTCACGCGAGCTGTGCGTGTTCGGTAGCGGGCTAAGCAAAGCGGTGCTGCGTGGCATAGCGTTGGCGGTATCGTTTCGGAGAAGTGAAATTGTTGCGGCGCAACAATCCCGATTTTATACAACTATCGTCTGGCGAGTTTAGTCTAACAATCATTTTTTTTACTCATTTGAAATGTGAATTTTTCGAGGGATTTGGAACCGGATAACCAATAGTTTTAACCAAAAAATAGATCAGTTGCCAAGCCCGAGCACTCGGAAAGCGCTCTGTGAGCCAAGAGCCGTAAACTGTCACCTGTACTCAACGCGCGGAGCAAAACGCTACAGTGGTTTCTGATCTTAATTCGTTCGTCAACTGGTTTCGCACCTGTGCGCCGTATATTCACGCCTTTCGCGGCAAGACCTTCGTCATCGGCTTTGGTGGCGAGCTCATCGAAGGCCCAGAATTTTGGAATTTCGTAGCCGATGTGAATTTGCTCGCGAGCTTAGGTATACGCCTCGTGCTCGTGCATGGCTCGCGCCCACAAATCGATAAGCGCTTGGCCGAGCGCGGTTTAACGACGAGCTTTCGCGACAACAACCGCATTACCGACAAAAACACGTTGCCCACCGTGATCGAAGCGATGAGCCACGTTCGCGCGCAGATCGAGGCTGCGCTCTCCACCGCATTGCCGATCGCGCCGGTTGCCAACCATCGCTTGCGTGTGGTGGGCGGTAACTACGTGATGGCCAAACCGATCGGTGTGGTGGGCGGGGTCAACATGCACTACACCGGCGAAGTGCGAAAGATTGACGATGAAGCGATTCGAGATTGTTTAGCCACGGGCGACGTGGTGCTCCTCTCCGCTTTTGGTTACTCTGCCACGGGTGAAATTTTCAATCTGACCGTGGAAGATGTAGCCACCCAAGCGGCCATCGCGCTCAAAGCGGACAAACTTATTTTCCTCATGCCCGAGGCAGGCGCAGTCGACGAAAACGGCGAAGTCATCACAGAGCTCTACACGCGCGAAGCAATGGAAATGATTGCAGCTGGCAATCAAAACGAAGACGTAAAAATATTTTTGCCTTGCGCTGTGCGCGCGTGTCAAAAAGGCGTAGCGCGCGCGCATTTAGTAAGCCGCACACAAGACGGCTCGGTGTTAATGGAGCTCTTCACCCGCGATGGCGTGGGCACAATGGTAACCATTGATTCGCTCGATAATATTCGCCAAGCCACCATTGATGATGTAGGCGGTATCGTTGCGGTGATCGAGCCGCTGGAGGAGCAGGGCGTGCTCGTACACCGTCCACGCGCCCAACTGGAACAAGACATTGAGAAGTTTTACGTCGCCATTCACGATGGTCGCGTGGTGGGCTGCGCCGCGCTCTATCCGTTTCCAAAAGAAGGCACGGCCGAGCTCGCGTGTTTGGCTGTCGAAGCGGATTACCGCCGTGAAGGCTGCGGTGAGCGTCTCCTAAAAGTGGTTGAAAAAGCCACACACGCCCAAAACATACAAAAATTATTTGTACTTACTACGCGCACCTCCCACTGGTTTGTCGAGCGTGGCTTTGCCATTGCCACCGTTGACGATCTTCCCGAGAAAAAGCGCGCCAACTACAACACCTCCCGCAATTCGCAGATTTATTTAAAGGCGCTGCGAAGCAAAGAAAATAAGGACATGAATCATGGCTCGAACAGTACAGTGCGTTAAGTTAGGCAAAGAAGCCGAGGGCCTCGATTTCCCGCCCGTTCCTGGAGAAATGGGCAAAAAATTATGGGAAAGCGTAAGCAAAGAAGCGTGGGCGCTTTGGATGAAGCAACAAACCATGCTTATCAACGAAAACCGCCTGAGCCTTGCCGACCCGCGCGCACGAAAATATTTGGCCGAGCAAATGGATAAGCACTTTTTTGGTACTGGCGCAGATGTGGCGACAGGCTACGTACCGGTGAACGAGGATCGGTGAGTTTTTAATGAAATACCTGCGGCGCAAAAACGGCATTTTTCAGAAGATATCTCCTTAAAATTGCCGTTTTTGCGCCGCAGGTATCCAACACAATCCCACTCTTAACACACCCGATAAAACGCCATCTCCACGCGATCAGGTGAACGGGCACCTGTGCCAATAAATAGGCTCTCCGTAAGCCAATGTAAGGCTGGGTCGGATACTTCAAATGTAGGTGCGCAGCGGAAATACACGCGGCTTGGATCCACCGCTTCGCCGCGAATGAGTTTCGCTACATCTTCTGGGCTGGCGCGGCGCAGCGCGTTGTTGGTCACGAACACGCGCGCCCCGCTGTCGAGCTCAAGCAGGTAGCGTGCGTCTAATATTGCGGTGGTGTCGGAGACGATCAGTTGAAAATCTGCGCCGCCCGCGAGCACTTTACCTTGCAGCTTGCCGCGCACTGTGCCCCCCGTAATCGGGATGATGCGCCGCCGCCCACGGGTGAGCGGGCCACGCACTTCGCCCGCCTCTATGGGTGCGGAAACGGTAACGCTTAATTCAGCGATGAGCTCAAGCGCGGGAGCGACTAGCTTAACACCTGAGGCAGGCACGTTCAATCGGCTTTAAAGCCCGTGCCGCGAACGGCTTTGCCCCACACGGCGGTGTCGTCTTTAATGATTTTGGCGAAGGCTTCGCGCGTAGTGCCCGTCACCTTGAAACCCATATCTTGCAGCTTAGTTTTGGTCTCCGGCGCGTTCACTGCTTTTTGAATATCGGCGCTTAATTTCGCCACGATTTCATCGGGCGTTTTCGCGGGCGCTACGACGCCGAACCAGGAAGAAAACTCTAAGTTAGTAAAGCCTTGCTCAGCCAGCGTAGGCACATCGGGCAACGCATCTGCGCGGGCATTGCCAGATACCGCCAACGCTCGCATCTTGCCTGATTTCACATTGGGCAACGCCAACGCTACCGAAGCGAACACGCCTGGCACATCGCCTCCTAAGAGCGCGCTTACCGCATCGCCCGTAGTTTTGTAATGTACGGGCTCAGCGGGCGAGCCAATCGCGTCGCCGAACATGTAAGCGCCGAAATGCCCTGGCGTGCCCGCACCAAACGTGGCCATGAAAAACTTTGGCTGGGCTTTGGCCCATGCGCCAAATTCCTTCGCGGTTTTGCTCGGATTTTTTTCTGGGTTGATAAGCAACACAAAACTGGAGCTCACCACATGGCTAACCGGCGCGAAATCGCGAACCACATCATAGGGCAATTTGCTGTAGCTGTTGGGGGCAATGGAAAGTTGCCCCACTTCGCCCAACATAATCGTGTAGCCATCGGGCGCAGCGCGCGCCGCCTCTTGCGCCGCGATCAACCCGCCCGCGCCCGGCTTGTTATCCACCACAATGTTGTATTGCATCGCGTCTGTTAATTTTTGTGCGAGGATGCGCGCGGCTATATCCGGCCCTGTGCCCGCCGGGAAGCCCACGATCATGCGCACGCTGCGCGCGGGGTAGGTTTGTGCGTGGGCGAACGAAGTAGCGGCGAGGGCGCACGCGGCGGCGAGCGTTGCGAAAACAGAACGGGTTAGGCGCATGGTGGGTTCTCGAAATAGTTATATCGTGTAACGAGTTTAGCCAGTTTCGCCCCACGATGCACAATTGCGTTTCACCTGAAGAGAGTTAGCTATGCACGCAATTTCCCGCTTTCCCGTTCCCGAACTCAAAGACATCCCCGACGATTTGCGCGCGAAGATGTTAGAGGTACAAGAAAAAGCGGGCTTCATACCGAACGTGTTTTTAACGCTCGCCCATCGGCCCGAAGAGCTGCGCGCGTTTTTCGCGTACCACGATGCCATCATGCTCCGCGCAGGCTCCGCGCTTACCAAAGCAGAAAAAGAAATGATTGTGGTCGCCACCTCCGGCGCGAACAATTGCTTGTATTGCGTAGTTGCACACGGCGCGATTTTGCGCATTTACGCCAAGAACCCACTCATCGCCGACCAGCTCGCCATCAACTATCGCAAAGCCGATTTAACGCCCAAGCAAGCCGCAATGATTGCGTTCGCGCTAAAGATCGCCACCGATTCGCAGAACGTGACCGACACGGATTTCGAAACATTAAAGGCGCAAGGCTGGAGCACGGACGACGCATGGGACATAGGTTCAATCACCGCGTTTTTCGCGCTCTCCAATCGCATGGCGAACATGATGTCAATGCGTCCGAACGATGAGTTTTTTGCAATGGGGCGGGTGCCGAAAGTGAAGTGAATTCAGCACAAATACCTATGGCGCAGAACAGGGATTTTTGGGAGATATTGCTCGGAAATGCCTTATTTTGCGCCGCAGGTATTTGGGTGCTTTGTTGAAAATGCACTATTTCAAGACCTGACCCTGATGTCCTGACTTGCTGATGTCCTGACTCAAGACCTGACCCTGATGTCCTGACTGTTGAAAATGCACTATTACAAGACCTGACCCTGATGTCGTGCAAGACCTGACCCTGATGTCGTGTGTGACCCTGATGTCGTGTGTGACACTGATGTCTGTGCTATTACAAGACCTGACCCTGATGTCTGTGTGACCCTGATGTCCTGACCCTGATGTCCTATGACCCTGATGTCCTAGACCTGACCCTGATGTCCTAAAGGAATACGCTGCGCTTCTTCCAGGCCGCGCTGGCTATCCTATTTTTGTTCCCGTTGCTTGCTTGCAGAAATTGTTTCGACCCGAAATTCCCTCGACTCTCCATTGCCAAGCACTTTGAGTTTTCCGGTAAGAGTTATCTCTCTAAGAATCTGGCTACGATCCAACGGCAACACATAAATCGTAAGCGTCTGCTCAGCCAGTCGCGACGAGTCAACCCACCCGACTAATTCTTTTGAACTTAGACTTGCCGGATCGGTGTCTGCCTTTAGAAACCACCTTTTAAGCGATTCAGCGTCTTCGATCACCGGAAATCCGAACTCTACGGTTCCGCCATTAGGTTCACCGTTAATCGAACCGGCGGTGAAAGAAACTAAGGCTGATAACGCAATTGAATCTAGACTAGAGTGCTTTAAAACGTCGCTCCGCTTCATCACAACAGAGTACGGGAAGGGAGGCCGGAGCAAATGAAATGCTGATCGCTGAATTTCCTGTAACTCATTGATTCCCAACTCGGTCACTTTTTTCATAAGCTTTTCATGCTCACAATCCGAGCCGCTACGTTCACTTTTCGCCTCATCACTCGACCGGACAATTTGAGGGCACATCCCGTATGCATACCACGTACTAATCGTCTGACACCGTGCTGGGGCATCAGGATGGAGCCAATACGGACTGCAATATGCATTCACATCGTTTCTGTCACAGCAAGCCATGAACGGCGTGAAACATCTGCACGAACAGCCCTCGGCTATTGCTAGGCTAGTACCAAACAGGATAGTGCTAAAAACGAAGGTAACAAAGTTCCGCGCGAATTTCATGATGAAAACTCCTAACCGGAAAAAGTGACAAAACGATATTCCATCTCACTCCTACCGATCATCCCCTATGCATGCTGAAAGGAACTGAAAAGTATGCCAAAGTCATAGTTCGCTTAGCGCACCTTTGGGATCAGGTCTCAATACTGTTCG
>JANMDS010000204.1:0-6377 GCA_031376405.1 Betaproteobacteria bacterium | reverse complement strand
CACCCACTTTAGGTTTTTGCGACGGTACGATTTCGGATCGTCTTCGACGGTGCGAAACGAGGTGCGTTGCAATCACGTCCTCGTTTTTAAACTTTGGACGGATCAAATTTAGTCTCGAGTTTTCCGTCGATAAATCGATATCCGATATTTTTTGGAGCCGGTTTCCCAAAATTGTCCGCAATAAATTTGAGAGGCGGTGATCGTCTGGAGAAAACAAATCTCCGCGCCGCTCCAAGCGAAATGCGATTGTGCCTTGAGACTCCTTGATTTGTCGCGCCGGTTATCCCAATGGTTGTAAGGTCAACGGGAAATGGAAACGGTAATACCTCAAGCGCCAATTTTGGAGTCAATGGGACATGAATATCGAAAGGCAACTCACATTCAAATCGCCACGGCTCTTCTACGATGATTCCGCCGTCCGGAAAAAGAAACTCCGAGTTACCGTCACTGCGAATAAGCATAAGCTGGGAGCGCTCAATCCTATCGGCGTAAATACGATGAACACTCAACATATTGTCAAGCGCACGAATCTTGACGTCAACTGGTGAGCTCGACTCATCAAGATGAAAATGCATTAGCTTCGCAAGATATTCGGGATTCCTCACGAGAAGTGCGGCAACGTAAGTAGCGATATCGCGCCGAATATCTCTGGAAATTCGTAATTTCTCCAGCGTATTCGATACTCTGTATCCAAGATGGCGTACCGTTCGAACTTTTTCTAAATCGCCTCGAAAAGGAACAATAAAGCGATTATCTAAATCGAGAAAGTGTGAGAGTATTCCTGAGATCAATGGATCTATGGACTGCGCGAACCATTCCTCAACATCTAAATTCTTTTCACCGTTAGGATCGAGTCTTGTGTACAACTCTGACTCAACGCCTATGTTGAACGGATTGGTTCGAAAAAAACTCCCATCCGATTTCGTGACAAAAACTAGACCATCGCTCGCCGTCCAATGCCTAGATTGCGCAATCGGCCACCAGTGGTGTCGTTTTGGCTTTGACATAGTAACGTTAGGGCGGAGGTTTTACGCGGTAGCATCAAACATTAAACCGAAAGTGCAAAACATCGCCATCTTTAACGATGTACTCTTTCCCCTCTAGCCGCATCTTGCCCGCTTCTTTCGCGCCCTGCTCGCCTTTGAGCGCGATGTAGTCGTTGAACGCGATTGTCTCGGCGCGGATGAAGCCTTTTTCAAAATCGGTGTGAATCGCACCTGCGGCTTGCGGAGCGGTGGAGCCACCGCGTACGGTCCACGCGCGCACTTCCTTTTCGCCTGCAGTGAAATACGTTTGTAAGCCGAGCAACGAGAAACCTGCGCGGATTACGCGATTTAAGCCGGGCTCTTCTAAGCCTAACTCTTTCAAAAACTCCATCTGATCCGCATCGTCCATGTCCGCGATTTCGGCTTCGATTTTGGCGCACACCATCACCACGGGCGAGCCATCTTTGGCGGCGTAAGCTTTGAGCGCGTCTAGGTGAGGGTTGTTCGTGGTGTGCGCGTCGTCTACGTTGCCCACATACATGGTGGGCTTGGCGGTGATGAGGCACAGCGGCTTGATGGTGGCGAGCTGCTCTTTGGTTAAGCCCATCGCGCGCACGGGCGTGCCTTGGTTCAACATTTTTTGCACCGGCTCGAGCACGTCTACCAAGGCTTTCGCTTCTTTATCACCGCCGGATTTCGCTACTTTTTGGTAGCGAATGAGCGATTTATCGACTGTTTGTAAATCGGCAAGCGCGAGCTCGGTGTTGATGACTTCAATATCGTCTACCGGCGACACTTTGTTCATCACGTGAATAACGTTGTCGTCGTCGAAGCAACGCACCACATGGGTGATTGCATCGCACTCACGGATGTTCGCTAAAAATTTATTGCCCAAGCCTTCGCCGTCCGATGCCCCCTTGACCAAGCCTGCGATATCCACAAACTCTACCGTTGCGGGCAATACCTTTTGCGGCTTCACAATCGCCGCCAATTGCGCAAGCCGCAAATCGGGCACTTCAACCACACCCGTGTTCGGCTCAATAGTGCAAAACGGATAATTTTCCGCTGCGATACCGGCCTTGGTAAGCGCGTTAAATAGAGTGGACTTGCCGACGTTGGGCAAGCCAACGATGCCGCATTGAAGGCTCATAGTGTGTTCTCGTGAATGACGCTGAAATGCTCAACCGTGGGGAAGGGATCGTAAAAGTGATGCAGCAGCGCCTTCCACTCTAGATAAGGCGCGGATTGGCGAAAGCCAACGGTGTGGTCTTCGAGCGTTTGCCAGCGCACAAGTAACACGTAGCCGTTTACGCGCTCGATGCAACGTTGCAGTTCGTGCGAAACATAGCCTGGGCTTTTGGCAATGATTTTTGCGGCAACAGCAAATGCGGCTTCAAATTGCGCCGTTTGATCGGGCTTAACGGTGAGCGTGGCGATTTCGAGGATCATAATTTTTGGGTGCCTTCGAGTTTGGCTAGGGCTTTGTCGAACGTGCCGACGGGGGTGTGGCCATTTTTGTGAGCCAGCGCAACGACTAAGCAATCGGTAAAGCCAAGCTTTGGGAATCGCACAAAATGTTCCAGCGCCGTTTCCACGACTTCGCCATCCTGAATCGAAACAAACTCTAAAGCGAGTAAGTTCACTACCACTGCCTTAATCTGTTCGCTAGAAAAATCGTAGCGGGAGCTGATGACCCAAATGGTTTCAACGAGTACAACCAAGGAAACCCACGCGCCCCCGCGCAGAAAATCTTCGGCAATCGCAACCTGCCTAGTGTCATCATCAACGATAACGCGAACGAGTAAGTTGGTATCAACCGCGCGCACGCTTTACCTTCGGTCCGTGCTTTTCGAGAATGTACGCAGTGATGGCTTCTTCTTTAGTGGCGTATTTTGGTTTCGGTACACCATTGGGAAATATGTTTTTTCGCATTTCTTCAAACGTGACGGTATCGCGACGTTTCACGATTAAAACGCCGTCTTGTTCGATCCATTCAATCGTTGCGCCGCCACCTAAGCCGTAAGACTTTCGAATGCTCGCCGGAATGGTGACTTGGCCTTGCGATGTGACCCGGGACGTTTCCATGGCTTCTCCTCCTTCCATTACCTACCTAATGGATTATACGGTAGGCTTAGTATGTACGATCTTCATCGCATCGGCCATCGTACCTGCGGCGCAGTGTGGCCACGCTTTAAGCGCTTTATCCATCGCAATATCAATGGGGGTTTGCTCTTCGGCGCGCGGGCGCTGGAGCACCCAATCGGCTACTTGTTGTTGCGGCGTTAAGCTATCGCGCGGGTGGCCGATGCCAATGCGCAAGCGCCAATATTCATTGGTGCCGAGCTTGGCGTGGATATCGCGCAGGCCGTTGTGCCCAGCGTGGCCACCGGAAAATTTAAGTTTGATTTCGCCGGCGAGTAAATCTAATTCATCATGCGAAACTAAAATCTGCGCGGCTGGGATTTGGTAGAAATTGGCGAGCGCTGCTACGCTCATGCCGCTACGGTTCATGAACGTTTGCGGTTTGAGTAAGCGCACGTTACCTGCTTTTGCCATCTGCGCCTGCAGCCTGCTTTCCATGATCCACTGCGCACCGAGGTCGCGGGCGAGGGCATCAACAAACCAGAACCCGGCGTTGTGCCGTGTGGTGGCGTAGTCGTTGCCAGGATTGCCTAAGCCCACTACGAGGAGGATGGCCTCATTCGGATGCGGATGCACGGCCACAGCGTTAAGCGCGCATTCTCGCGTTCACGGCGACGAGCTTGAACAGCAGCAAAGCGGCTACGCCATTGTGTGCAACCGCGATGGGCAGCGGCAGCGAAAACCACACGTTCGAAATGCCCAACAAAATCTGCGTGGCGAGCAACACATCGACTCCGATAGCCTCTTTATTCCACACCTTGGTTCTACGCAAACGCCAGGCGAACGCGCCCACAATCAACGCAACGAAGATGGCGCTGACACGGTGCGTCCAGTGAATGGCGGTGAGCGATTCGCGTGAGAGATTGTCCCCGGCTTTAGTTTTGCCCAATTCGCGGGCAATCGTAAAGCCATGCTCGAAATCCATTTTTTCGGGCTTCCACTCGCCGTGGCATTTCGGAAAATCCGTACAGGCCAGTGCAGCGTAATTGGTGCTCACCCAGCCGCCAAGTGCCACTTGAAACGCTACAGCAACAAATGCAATTTTCGCGAACACGCGTAGGCTAGCGCTCGCCGCTTTGCGCCCGCCACGCATGCGTATGAGCTGCCAACCGAGCATGCAAAAAATAGTCATGCCGCCAATCAGATGCCCGGTTACGATCGCCGGTTTTAAGAGCAACGTGACTGTCCACATTCCGAACACCGCTTGCATCACCACGGCAAATGCCATAACCGTTGGATACCACCGTGGCACTTCTTTGGGCTGCTTATTCGCCCAACTCATGAACGCCATGCACGCGATTAACACGCCTAACACGCCAGCTAGATAGCGGTGGATCATTTCTTTCCACGCTTTGGGCATCGTAACCGGGCCAGAAGGCATGGCGACTTCGGCTTTTTTGATGGTTTCTTGGGCTTGTGTGGGCGAGAGCTCGCCGTAGCAGCCAGGCCAATCGGGGCAGCCCAATCCCGCATCGGCCAAGCGAACGTACGCACCGAACGTAACCACGACGAAACACAACAACAATGAAACCCACGCGAGTGTTTTATACATAACGTTATCCGGTTTGGTTCACCCGCATGAGGCGGCTCAAATCTTTGTGCATGCGCTTAATGTCTGGCGCTTTGGGCCAAGTGAGCACTTGGTTTTTTTGTGGATCAATCAACAAAATGTTATTCGGGTGCGGTGATGGGGTTGCAGCGCCTACGAGCCATTGGGCATCGGGGTGTTTGGCTTTTAAGTCGTCGCTCGGTGTACTGGTGGTGAGAATTAGGCGCTGCACTTTTTCACGGTCTTTGTTGAGCATAGTGCGCGCCTGCCGCGAAGCGTAGAGCTCGGTTTCGCAATCGGTGGCGCACGTGTGAAGCAGCCACCATTTGCCATTGAATTCCGCGCTGTTAGGTTCAGCCCCAGCAAGTGTTTTGCCCGTAGGCAGAACAACAGTTTTGGTCTCAACCAATTCGCCATAGTTGATGCGGCCAGCAGGTTTATAGAAAAAATACGCGACCGTACCCAACACGAACGGCGCGGCGCAAACAGAGAAAATAAGCAGCATCATGCGCTGCGTTTTGGTGATCACGGTTTTGGCTTTCTAAAGCTCAACACGAGCCAGAGAGTAATGGAGAGCGCGGAGAAGCATAACCACTGCCCAGCGTACATCCGATGGGTTGTTATTTTAAGGTTTGGCGGTGTCCAACTGCGTACTAAGGCGCTGTCGCCGTCCGTCGCGGTGGTCTGCTCAACAATGAATGGTGCGAGCGGCTCGCCAAAACGTGCGCCAAGCTCGGCGAGATCAATGGTTTGCACGAGCATTGCGGTGTCAGCGTTTTCCGCGAGGCGCTTGGTGCGTGCGGCAGGCACGTTCACCCGCCCTTGCAGCACCAACTTGGCCGCTGGGATCGCCGGGGCTGCGATCAACCGCCGGTCCGTTGGCAGCGCTAACCAACCTCGATTAACGAGGAACGCGCTTTCGCCATTCGCGGGACGAAAGAGCGCGTAGGCATGCAGCCCCGCTTTGCCAGCTTGAATCTGATTGTCGTGCAGAATGGTTTTCGCGGCATCGTACGAGCCCGCAATTTGCACCTGTACGTAGCGCTGGGCTGGCAGGTTCAACTTGCTTACAGAAGCGAGTGGTGGCGCTTTTTGCAGCGCCTCGAGCTGCGTTTGCAGTGCGGTTTTTTCATCAGCGCGGGCAAATTGCCAACGCGAAAGCAGCGCGGTGCCCACGGCAATGGCAAGGGCGAGCAAGGTAAACCACACCTTGGGCGCAAACACGCGCCCACGCGGGCGTAAACTTGCCACTACGCTATGAGCGTGGTCATGTGGAGTTTCATTTGTGCGCATCTTTGTCATTGTGATGTTAGTGCTCATTGTTGCAAGTTTGTTCTCGGCGCTTTTTTATGTTTACAAAGACCGTGAAACGGGCAGCAAACGGGCTGTGAAAGCGCTTACGATTCGGGTTGGCCTTTCGGTTTCGTTGTTCGTGTTTTTGATGATTGCATTCAAGATGGGTTGGTTAGAGTCGGGGCGGTTGTAATGCAAGCTGGATGGTTTTGTGTAAATACCTGCGGCGCAAAATACGCATTTTTTAAACAATATCTCCTGAAAACCTGCCTTGAATTCACGTACGAAGCGCAACACGGTTAAAAGATCTATCGAACACTTGCTGCGGTGTTTGCCAGTTTAGACGTTTGCGCGGTCGGGTATTCAGGCGATGTTCTACCAACGCGATTTGCGCATCGGTGACATGA
>JANMDS010000203.1:0-3138 GCA_031376405.1 Betaproteobacteria bacterium | reverse complement strand
TCATGTCACCGATGCGCAAATCGCGTTGGTAGAACATCGCCTGAATACCCGACCGCGCAAACGTCTAAACTGGCAAACACCGCAGCAAGTGTTCGATAGATCTTTTAACCGTGTTGCGCTTCGTACGTGAATTCAAGGCAGTTTTTAATTGCCGTTAGGAATTTTTTCGGGGCATTACGATATGTATATCAAATTTGCAGGTGAGAATTTTTTTCTCAGATTAATCGCATCGTTTTGGTCAGTGTTGGTAGGCAGTGTTTTTGCCCAAGCGCTAGTGGTTGCGCCGAATCCAATTAACTTTGGAACGCAACTTGTTCAGAGTACCGCAAATTTGGCGGTAACTATCTCAAATTTTGGCGCAAATCCCGTGAGCGTCTCGTCGCTTAACGTGAGCCCCGGAACCGGCTTCACGCGCAGCGGGGGCACCTGCCCGACGACATATCCTAGCGTGATTGCTGCGGGCACATCGTGTACGGTGAGCGTTCAGTTTGCCGCGACTATCGCGGGTACGGTTACGGGCAGTCTCAACATCGTAGCGGACACGGGCAACAGCGCTACACCAATTACTGCCACGGTGGTTGGATCGGGCACCCCCCCAACGCCTTCGGTTACAACGCTTGACTTCGGACTAGCTGCAAACGGCAACGCCATCAGTGGGCTTGGGGCGGCGCAATCGCTCACCTTCACCAACAACACGGCAACTGCGGTTGATCTGGTGAGTGTTTCGGGCGCTCCGTATAGCGTGGCTTTGGGTTTTAGTACCTCCCAGAGTCCGACCTATGCTGCGGCATCTAATAGTTCGTGCTTGAGCTCGCCTGCGCCTGGTTTTTTTAGTCTCATTCCAAGCTTGGCGCCGGGAGCGTCGTGCACGCTGAGCATCTTTCCTGCGATGTACTTCCAAAGTACCGGCGTATACAACACCACCATGACTTTGGTGACCTCCGCTGGTAACACAACGGTAAATTTGAAAGCAAAAATCGGTCCGATCACGTATCCGATTGTGGTGTCACCAGCGTCGCTAAATCTCACCCGCGCGAGCATAAGCACGGCGACTTCCGTTGGAACGGTCACGCTTTCCAACCCTGCTCCAGTGGTTGCAACCATTGGTGCCATTGTTGTACCTGCGCCGTTCCAACGCGTCGGCGGCACGTGCCCAAGTATGTTCCCCGCTCAACTTGCAGTGGGCGCGAGTTGTACTGTTACCTTGCACGTCCCTGCGGGCGCAGGAGCTGCGACGCCGCTAGGGACAGATTATTCTAAAGCTGCGCTCTCTGCGGATGCACCGATCATCTCAGACACTGGCAACGTGAGTGTGACGCTAAATCTCGACACGACTGCAGCAAATGGCGACACCGATAACGATGGTATCCCCGATGCTGTGGAGGTAGCCGAGGGGCGAAATCCAAACGTAAAAGACAACATGTTGTTTGCAGGACAACACGCCAATAGTAATCGCTGGTTTGCGATGCAACAGTATCGAGATTTTTTAGGACGCGAAGCGGAAGCCCAAGGATTGACCGATTGGACCACGCTGCTAAACGCAAACAGACTAAGCCGCGAGGCGGTGATCCAAGGCTTCTTCGGTTCACCGGAGTTTCAATTAGGCGTGCCCTCGGTGGTTCGACTTTACCTCGGATTTTTCAATCGCATCCCTGATTCATCGGGTCTCAAAGGCTGGGTGACAGCTTGGCGCACGGGCACTCCGATAGCGGCGATCGCATCTTCGTTTGCGCGCTCAGCAGAATTTACGCAAACATACGGAACGCTCACGGACGCACAGTTTGTGACGCTTGTTTACAGAAATGTGCTCGGCCGCGCGCCCGACTCTGCCGGTAACGCGGGCTGGCTCGCACAGCTTCGCAACGGGGCGAGCCGCGGGGATGTGATGGTTGGGTTTACCGAGTCGAAAGAGTTTCAACTGCAGTCCGCCCCGAACGTTTTCGTAATCATGATGTATGAAGCGATGCTGCGTCGAGCGGCCGAGCCAGCGGGTTACGCGTTTTGGGTCGACTATATCAATCGCGGTTCCGATGCACTCGAGATAACACGGGGCTTCCTCGGCGCGCAAGAGTATCGGAATCGGTTTTTGCCGTAGGCGTGCGATGTAATTCCTTGGATTGAAACCTGCGGCGCAAAAATGCCATTTTTTAGGAGATTTCTCTCAGAAAATGCCCTTTTTGCGCCGCAGGTATTTGGCTGAATCGGTAATAATTCGGTGATGAACATCTTAATCCTCCCCGGCGACGGCATTGGGCCAGAAATCGTTGCGCAAGCCACGCGCGTACTTGAATTGTTTAAGGCCGACGGCTTGCCGATTACGCTTTCCCACGGGCATTTAGGCGGCGCGGCGTATGACGCGCACGGGCATCCTTACCCCGAGGATACGCAATCTAAAGCCCGCGCGGCGGATGCGATTTTGTTAGGCTCCGTGGGCGGGCCGCAATACGATACTTTGCCTCGGGCCATGCGCCCTGAGCAGGGTTTGCTCGGTATTCGCAAAGATTTACAGCTTTTTGCAAACTTGCGCCCGGCGATGCTTTACCCGGAGCTGGCCGCTTCTTCCTCGCTGAAGCCGGAAATCGTGGCCGGGTTGGACATCATGATTATCCGCGAGCTGACCGGCGATATTTATTTCGGCCAACCGCGTGGCCGCCGCACCAACGCAGCGGGTGAGGAAGAGGGCTTTGATACGATGCACTATGCCGTTGGCGAAATTGAGCGCATAGCCCGCGTAGGCTTCGAAACGGCGCGTAAACGCAACAAAAAACTCTGTTCGGTAGACAAAGCCAATGTGCTCGATACCTCCATTTTGTGGCGCGAAGTGGTTACTCGCTTAAGCGAAGGGTACCCAGATGTGGCGCTCAGTCATATGTACGTGGACAATGCGGCGATGCAGCTCGTGCGCGCGCCCAAGCAGTTCGACGTGATTGTGACCGGCAATATCTTTGGCGATATTTTGTCTGACGAAGCATCGATGCTGGCGGGCTCAATTGGCATGTTGCCATCGGCATCGCTTGATGCGGACAACAAGGGCCTGTACGAACCGATTCACGGGTCAGCACCGGATATCGCTGGTCTAAACAAGGCGAATCCCATTGCCACTGTTCTTTCGCTTGGCATGATGATGCGCTACACCTT
>JANMDS010000178.1:0-2954 GCA_031376405.1 Betaproteobacteria bacterium | reverse complement strand
CGCTCTCGGTCACAATCGCCTCGAAATGTGCACGCGTAAACGGAAACAACCCGCTTCCGGCAATGGCCCCCAACAGTGGCGCGCTCACAATCGTGCCGCTCTCGCGTGCAATGGCTGCCATATCAAAACACTGGTTCGCGCGGCTATGCGATTTCACCATCGCAAGAAGTTGCTCGCTCTCAATCCGACCGTCGCCAAGCTGCATTCGCTCCATCGTGGTCAAGCTGCGGGCCGACGATGTGATGATGAGTGTGCGTTCAGCGGTGGCCATGCCGTTGCCAATTTGCCGAGCGGTTTCGAGCAATTCTGAAGAAACCAAGGCATCCAGCGCGCCGGGCACTGGGTTTAAGCTAAATACCGGCCGCTTTCCACCCAGTTGTGCAATGGGCGTGGGAAACACTTCAATATAGTAGGTGGTAGCGCCGGTGCGCTGGGCAACGCCTGGGATGGAGGTGCTTTGCGCAGCATAGCCGGCGCGCTGAGCCGTGGCAATAATCCATTCGGTGAGTACGCCACCGCCTTCGCCGCCTAGCGCACAAATTAACAGCGAAATGGGTCTGCTCATGCTCGCACACTCATGCACTCTGGAGCATGCGCACAAATGCGCCGCGCACGTTATGCACCAGGCGCTCGTACCACGCTGGGTTTTGAATAATTTCCGCTCGGTAAAAACTCGGGCAGAGTGTTGCCGCGTGGGCATTTTCACCGCACAAACCGCAGCCCACGCAGCCATCTATTACCGTGGCGACTGGATCTACCTTCAACGGGTCTGGGTTATCTTTTAGCGTGAGCGTAGGGCAGCCAGAAAGCCTAATGCACGCATGATCGCCGTTGCACACATCTTCATCGACCCCATATTTCACACGCACCACGCGCTTTCCTTTTTTGAGCAAACCCGCAATCCACGGCTTGATTCGCCGCTGCCGCTCGAGCTGGCATTCACCTTCGGCTACGATCACTTTGAGTCCATTGAATTTGCTTGTAAACGCTTCTTTAAGCGTATCGCGCATGTTGGCCACTTCATAGGTATGAACGGTGCGCATCCATTTCACGCCCATGCCGGTTAGCGTGGTTTCGATGGTTTGGTTAGTGTGGGCCAAGCTGCGCGCTGGGTTGTTGGCGTTGGCCTTCTCATCATCTTCGGGCGTGGAGATAATATCCTGGGTACCAGTGGCCGAGGTATAGCCGTTTTTAAAGATGAGCAACACCGCGTCGTCGCCATTGAAAAGAGCGCTTTGCACGCCGGTGAGCAAGCCGTTGTGCCAAAAACCGCCATCGCCCATCACTGCCAAGGTGCGCCGCTGCATCATCGGCGACACCCCTGCCCGACTGGCTAAGCTCATGCCGTAGCCTAAGATCGAATGTCCCATCGAAAACGGCTCGAACGTGGCGAGCGCGTGGCAACCGATATCGCCTGCGATGTGCACCGCTCCAACCTCTTGCTGCGCAAGCTTCAGCGCTGAGAACACCGGGCGTTCTGGGCAACCGATACAAAAACTTGGCGGCCGCGCAGGTAATGGCGTGGCGAGCGACTGCTCGACCACCTTGCGACGGGCAACATTGCCTCGCAACCACTGCGTAGCACCCTCGTTAAGGGTCAAATACTTCTCAACAAATTTAAGCAGCCCACCCGCAACCACCTCTACGCTGTATTCACCCGCATTTTGCAAAAAATCTTTACCGTGCAACGCAGTTTGAATATCTCGGCGACGCAGCGTGGTGGCGATATCTTGTTCGATGTATTCGGGCTGCCCTTCCTCCACCACCATCACGGCGCGCTTGCCCACGCAAAATTCGCTCAACTGCTCGGGCACGAGCGGGTAGGTTACGTTCAATACCAAAATCGGAATATCGGTTTCACCAAACGCATCCGCCAAACCCAACTCTTGCAAGCTACGGATGAGCGCGTTGTAAATCCCACCTTGAACAATGAGCCCGAGATCGGTATGTTTGCCGGAAATCAATTCGTTGAGTTGATGCTCAACAATGTACCGGCGCGCAGCGGGGATGCGCTCATCGCCCTTGAGCTTTTCATGGCGAAACGTAACTGGCGGGTGGGCCAAACGCATGTAATCAAAATCAGCTGGATTTTCCATGAGCGCGCGTGTGGAAATGCGCGGACTTTGGTTAACTTTGGATTCGAAGCTGCCGCGCACATGGCAGGCGCGGATACGCAGCTCCACCAACACCGGCATGTTGGAAGCTTCCGATAAGCAAAACCCTTCCTCCACCATCCGTACCATCGCGGGTAAATCAGGGCGCGGATCAAGCAGGCACATTGAACTTTTCATCGCGTACGCATGGGTGCGCTCTTGGATCACCGAAGCGCCCTCACCGTAGTCTTCACCCACCACAATCAACACGCCGCCTTTCACCCCAGGCGACGATAAATTGCTCAACGCATCCGCAGCGACGTTGGTGCCCACGATCGACTTCCACGTCACCGCGCCGCGTAACGGATAGTGAATGGATGCACCCAACATGGCCGCAGCCGAAGCCTCGTTGGAGCACGCCTCGACGTGCACACCCAACTGGTCCATATAGCTTTTCGCTTGCACCATCACATCCAGCAAATGTGAAACGGGTGCACCCTGATAGCCCCCAACGTAGGACACGCCGGATTGCAATAGCGCTTTGGTAATTGCCAAAATGCCTTCGCCGTGAAACGTTTGCCCCGCGCCCAAACGCAATTGCTCGATCTCTTTGCTAAACGAAACTTCCACTCGCTGCCCCCATGATGCGTTCGGTCGAGTATCGCTTGTTTAGCGCGGTTAATCAATTCGGGATTTCAAATCCTACGAAATCAGACCCGATGGCTTCATACAATCAATACCTGCGGCGCAAAATAGCCATTCCCCAGGAGATATCCGCTAGAAAATGGCTTTTTTGCGCCGCAGGTATTTGAGTCTGTACCGCTACCGAACCTATTCCAAATGGGCGCGCAACATCCAGGC
>JANMDS010000159.1:0-1697 GCA_031376405.1 Betaproteobacteria bacterium | reverse complement strand
CAAACGCGAAGCAGCCCGGCGCGTGCGTCTGGCCCGTAGAACACGGACAATTTCGTAGACAACCAGGCCAAACAAAACCGCGATGAAAAATGAGTTGATTGCGATCAGCGCTGTAGTCGTCGAATTTGAAGGCCGGATTGGCGTTACGCCGAGCAGAATTGCAAATGATATTGACGCCGTTGCAAGTGCCGACAATACCAACACAATGCCCGGACCAGCCATAACGCGGCGACCGGCAATTTCCTCGAAACGTGTACCAACGTTAGTGGGATCAATTTCTTCGTTGGCTGAGGGTATGGCTAAGGTTGCGATTCTGGCTTGACCCAATTTCAATTGTGCCTTGTATGCAACACTATGTGGCAGAATTACAACAAATTCTGCGCGCTCCAGTTCACATCATATTTCAGAATTGAAACGACCTAAATAGGTGCGCGCGGCATTTTATAAACAGCGATACCGAGGTCACGGATTTTCTTGCGCACAGTATTGCGGTTAAGGCCCAGTAAATCTGCAGTCTTAATTTGGTTGCCATTGGTTGCCGCCAGTGCCGCATGCAGCAACGGCTTTTCAATTTCATCAAGTATGCGCTGATGCAAACCGGCGGGCGGCA
The DNA here is from genome assembly GCA_031376405.1 of Betaproteobacteria bacterium. GTDB lineage: Bacteria > Pseudomonadota > Gammaproteobacteria > Burkholderiales > Casimicrobiaceae > JANMDS01. The sequence continues at coordinate 1,087 of JANMDS010000159.1, read as the reverse complement.
AAGCTCCGTTGAACGTTGCAAAATAACGGGCCAGATAGCGCTCGGTGGCCAATTCCAGTGACATTACAATTTGATCATTGGTGGCTGAACCAATTGGCGCTACGGTGCGGTTGGTGTTCAACTCATTTGAAATAATCTCAGCGCTGATTTCATCTTGCGGGTAAAGCGCAGACAATCTGCGCACCAAATTTTCAAGTTCGCGAACATTACCTGGCCAAGGGTAGCGCTTCATCACATCCATCCCCTCAGGGCTGATGCGTTTATCGAACAGCCCTTCTTTGATAGCGTTTTTTAAAAAATGATGGATTAAATCCGGAATATCTTCTGAGCGGTCACGCAGCGGCGGCAAACGCACCGGCACAACATTTAACCGGTAAAACAAATCCTCCCGAAATGTGCCAGCAGCAATAGCATTCCTCAAATCCTTATGGGTGGCAGCAACAATCCGCACATCTGTCTTTATCGGCGTGCGCCCGCCGACACTCATATATTCGCCTTGTTGCAACACGCGCAACAATCGGGTTTGCGCCTCCATTGGCATATCGCCAATTTCATCCAGAAATAAAGTTCCACCATCGGCCTGTTCAAATTGTCCGGCTTTGCGTTGAACAGCACCCGTAAACGCGCCTTTCTCGTGGCCGAAGAGTTCGGCTTCGATCAGATCACGCGGAATTGCGGCCATGTTTATTGCCACAAACGGGCCTTTGCGGCGGCGGCCATAATCATGCAGCGCGCGCGCGACGAGTTCCTTTCCTGTACCGGACTCGCCATTGATCATCACCGTTAAATCGGTCTGCATCATGCGGGCCAGCATGCGGTAGATTTCCTGCATGGCAGGCGAACGGCCAACCAAAGGCATGGCTTCACCCGCATCCGGCGTTTCGGTTTTTGGTTTGCGTTGCGGTTCAGCAAGCGCTCGCGCAACCACACTTACCAGCTCTGTCAGGTCGAACGGCTTCGGCAAATAATCATAAGCGCCAGCTTCAGAAGCGCGGATCGCTGTCATGAATGTGTTCTGTGCGCTCATGACCAATATTGGTAGATCCGGCCGCGCTTTTTTCATACGCGGTAAAATGTTGAACGCGTT
>JANMDS010000148.1:0-7934 GCA_031376405.1 Betaproteobacteria bacterium | reverse complement strand
TTACGCCGGCAATGCGTTCGCCACGGTGCAATCGAGCGATGCAATAAAAGTGCTCACTGTGCGCGGTACGGCGTTCGAAGCCGTGAGCGCATCCGGCGGTACTGCCGCGGTGGAAAGCATCACCGCAAGCGCCGATTCGGGATTGACGAAAGTGACCGCGCGCGATCAGGTAAAGCTGGAGCGCCCAGAACTTACTGCTGCAAAAATTATCGTCTCGGGCGGACGAGGCTTGGGCTCAGGCGAGAAATACCGCGAAGTGCTCGAGCCACTGGCCAATAAGCTAAACGCCGCGATGGGCGCAAGCCGCGCTGCAGTGGATGCGGGCTACGTGCCCAACGACTACCAAGTTGGGCAAACGGGCAAGATCGTTGCGCCGGATTTGTATATCGCCGTGGGCATCAGCGGGGCGATTCAGCATTTGGCGGGGATGAAAGACAGCAAAGTGATCGTGGCCATTAACAAAGACCCCGACGCGCCGATTTTCGGCGTTGCAGACTACGGCTTAGTGGGTGATTTGTTTGCGCTCGTGCCAGAGTTGGTGGCTGAATTAGGCTAATTTTCAGCCGATAATTGCCAAAAAGTAATGAATTTGCGCCGCAGGTATTTCGTCAAAAAAATGTCCTCCGGCGCAATTTTTAAGTCATAATTCAAACGAACGTTTCATTTTTACTTCGAGAATCTAAATCATGAGCACCTACCGCGCCCCCTTAGCCGACATGCAATTCTTATTGGAAACCATCGCACCGATTGATGAGCTGGCGGCATTGCCTGGCCACGAAGAGGTGGATAAAGAGACGATTTTTGCTGTGCTCAATCAGGCAGGCGATTTTGCCTCCGGCGTGTTGGAGCCACTTAATTGGTCGGGTGATCGCGAGGGCGCAAAGCACAACAATTCCGACAACTCGGTTACCACGCCAAAAGGTTTTAAAGAAGCGTACAAAAAATTTGCTGAAGCCGGGTGGAATTCGTTGCCTGTGCCCGAAAAATTTGGCGGTATGGGCTTGCCCCGCATTGTGGCCACCGCTACGGAAGAAATGTGGCATGCAGCGAATATGAGCTTCGCGCTGTGCCCCTTGCTCACGCAAGGCGCAACGGAAGCGATCATGCTCGCCGGCAGCGATGAATTAAAGAAAAAATATCTGCTGCGTATGGTATCCGGCGAATGGACGGGCACCATGAATTTGACCGAGCCCCATTGCGGCTCTGATTTGGCGTTGGTGCGCACCAGCGCCACGCCCGCAAACGACGCGGTAAACGGCCACCACCATCGCATCAAGGGCCAAAAGATTTACATCACGTACGGCGAACACGACATGACTGAAAACATCATTCATCTCGTGCTCGCGCGCCTGCCCGATGCGCCGCCAGGCGTGAAGGGGATTTCGCTTTTTGTAGTTCCGAAATTTTTGGTGGGCGACGATGGTGCGCTGGGAGCGCGCAACGATGTGTATTGCGCGTCAATCGAACATAAATTAGGCATTAACGCGTCGCCCACTGCGGTATTGTTATTTGGCGAAAAAGAAGGTGCGGTCGGCTTCATGGTGGGCGAGCCCAATCGCGGGCTGGAATACATGTTCATCATGATGAATCTGGCCCGCTACAGCGTAGGTATCGAGGGTATCGGCATTTCTGAGCGGGCCTATCAGCGGGCCGTGCATTACGCGAAAGATCGCGTGCAGTCGCGCGACGTAGGCGGCAAAGGCGGAAAAAATTCGGTGTCGATCATTCATCATCCCGATGTGCGGCGCATGTTGATGAGTATGCGTTCGCAAACAGAGGCCATGCGCGCGCTCGCGTTCGTAGTCGGCCATGCGTTTGATGTGGCGGAGTACGCGCCGGATGCAGCGGCAAAAGCCAAAGCCGCTGCGTTTTGTGATCTGATGATCCCCATCGTAAAAGGTTGGAGCACTGAGTGCGCGCAAAACGTCACCTACGATGGCGTACAGATTCACGGTGGTATGGGCTTCGTTGAGGAAACTGGCGCTGCCCAACACTACCGCGACGCGCGGATCACCACGATTTACGAAGGCACCACCGCCATTCAAGCCAACGATTTGATCGGCCGCAAAATGGCCCGCGAAGGTGGCGTGACGGCGTTTGCGGTGATCGCCGAAATGCGCGGCTTTGCGGCGAAATTAAGCCAAAGCGAAGATGCCCATTTACGCGCTGTGCAAGTGCGATTTGTCAAAGCGATTGATGCGATGGAGCGGGCGACGCAATGGACTATTGCTAACTTCGCGGCCGACCCCTACGGCGCGTTTGCTGGCAGTGTGCCGATCTTAAAACTCTACGGAATCGTGTGCGGTGGTTGGCAGCTCGCCCGCGCCGCCCACGCCGCTGCCGAGCGCGCTAAAGCTGGCCTGGGCGATGCCAATTTCAACGCCAACAAAATCGTCACCACACGTTTTTTTGCCGATACATTTTTCCCGCAAGCAGAAGCGTTTGCCGATACGATTTGCTCGGGCCAGCCAGCCGTGATGGCGATGGCGGAGGAAGCGTTCTAATTTCGGGAGATAAGTTCGAAAAAAGGGCTGTTTTGCGCCGCAGGTATTGGGTGCGAGTCGGCCTTTTTGACTTCTCCAGCGTTTGCTTTAACGCGTTCGAATCGAAACGTTGATAGCATTTTTTTTGCTGACCGCTGCGCAGCCTGCACGCTAGCTTTTTCATGCGGAACGTCTTTCGTTCTGAAAACGTACCGCAGCTTGTCACCGCGGCACACTTGCGCACGCGCATTTCTTAAGCGTATAGTTAGCTGATGAATGCTGCACTCAACAAGCCTAATCAACGAATGTCCGCCACCGAATATTTGGCGTGGTCGGATGGGCAAATCGAGCGCTACGATTTTTTTGAAGGCGAGGTGTTCGCGATGTCGGGCGGCACGGCGATTCACAATGCGATTTCTTTAAATATCGCCTCCGCCTTGCGTACAAAGCTTGCCCAAACCCCCTGCCGCGTTTACATCAACGATGTTCGCCTGGAGATCAAGAAGGACGAACACTACACGTACCCTGATGTGTTCGTCACCTGCGATGAACGGGACAAAGGCGCTGGGGCAGCACTCACCAAACGCCACCCTTCGTTCATCTGCGAGGTGCTTTCGCCCAGCACGGCGGGTTACGATTTGGGGCGCAAGTTTGCCCATTATCAACAAAGCGAAACACTACGCGATGTGCTGTTCATCGACCCCGATGTGCGCACGATTCAACATTTCCAGCGCAATGCGGCCCATCGCTGGGAGATCGTGCCCAGCGACCCCGATGGGACGCACACGTTGGCCGCGTTTGATTTTCGACTCACACCAGAAGTGGTTTTTGCCGGCATTGACGATCTCTAACCAAGCCCTACCTGCGGCGTAAAAACGGCCATTTTCAGAGGATATCTCCCGAAAATGACCGCTTTTACGCCTCAGGTATTGGTATTTTGTGCACCGCAACAAGAGCGTTAAACTATGCAGTCTGTTATTCATGCCGCCCAGGCCACACCATGAGTTTTGATCGCGTCCCTGCAGGAAAAGATTTACCGAACGATTTCAATGTAGTCATCGAAATCCCCATGCATGGCGAGCCAATTAAGTTCGAAGTGGACAAAGAGTCCGGCGCGGTGTTTGTGGATCGGTTCATGTCCACTGCAATGCACTATCCATGCAACTACGGCTACATCCCGCACACGTTAGCGGACGACGGCGACCCGGTGGATGTGTTGGTGGTATCCCCCGTGGCGCTGCTTACCGGCGTTGTAGTGCGCTGCCGTGCCATTGGCATGTTGAAAATGCAAGACGATGCAGGCGGCGATTCGAAGCTCTTGGCCGTGCCCATTGATAAGCTCACACCGATCTACCGCAATGTGCAATCCTTCCGCGATTTAGCGCCGCTCACGATTGACCAAATCCAGCATTTCTTCCAGCATTACAAAGATTTAGAACCGGGGAAGTGGGTAAAAGTGATTGGTTGGGTTGATGCCGAAGAAGCAAAAATTGAGATCATGGATGGCGTGAAGCGCTACGAGGAAGAGCGCCCGCGCATGTACTTGCCCAAAGGCAGCTAAACTTGCGGTTCCCGCTTGTTTTAGCGTCGCCCGACACGATTTCTTACGTATGCTCACTGGTTCCATAGTTGCTATCGTCACGCCCATGTTTGAAGATGGGCAAGTTGATTACGATTCGTTAAAGTCTCTCCTCGATTGGCACATCGCCAGTGGCACCGCGGGTATCGTTATCGTAGGCACCACCGGCGAATCGCCCACGGTGAGCTTCGATGAACATTTCAAGCTGATTGATGTAACCGTCAGGCACGTCAATAAACGCATCGCCGTCATCGCCGGCACGGGCGGGAACTCCACTGCTGAAGCTATTGAGCTGCAAGCCCACGCTAAAAAAGTGGGTGCGGACGCAGGCTTGTCGGTCGTGCCGTACTACAACAAGCCCACGCAAGAGGGCCTCTACCAACATTTCAAGAAAATCGCCGAATCAGTGGATCTGCCAGTGATTTTGTATAACGTACCGAGTCGCACAGTCGCAGATTTATCGAACGATACGGTGGTGCGCTTGTCCCACGTTTCGGGCATTACGGGTTTGAAGGATGCCACGGGCGATATGCCCCGTTTTTCCGAGTTGTTAAAGCGCGTGCCTGCAAATTTTGCGATCTACTCGGGCAACGATGATTCGGCGCTCGCGCTCATGTTGTTGGGTGGGCATGGTGTGATTTCTGTTGTTGCCAACGTAGCGCCAAAGCAGTGTGCAGACTTGTGCGCAGCGGCGTTTAAGGGCGAACTAGCTGCAGCCCGATTGTTAAATAATCACATGGTAAGTTTGCAGTCCAAATTATTTATTGAAGCCAACCCGGCACCGGTTAAGTGGGCACTGGCCGAAATGGGCAAAATACCTGGCGGTATTCGGTTGCCGCTGGTTGCGCTATCGCCCCAACACCACGACACCATACGTAAAGCACTGGCTGAAGCCGGTGCCGCTTAAAAGAGTAGGACAAGGAGAGTTATGAAGGCTGCGAAGATTTGTGTAGTAGGCGTTTTGGGTTTCGCGCTGGCGGGGTGTTCGTTAAACCCTTTTGCCACGAAAGAAAATGTGGACTATCGCAGCGCTGGCAAAGGCCCGCAGCTCGATATCCCCCCAGATTTAACCGCTCCACGCTACGACGAGCGCTTTCGCTTGGCAGGCGGTGGCGGTGCAGTACCGGTTTTGCCCAAGCTCGATGGCGTGCGGGTTGAGCGCCAGGGCAACGAGCGCTGGCTCGTGGTGGACCAAAAAGTGGAAGCGGTTTGGCCCAACGTGCGTGCGTTTTGGCAAGAGCAGGGCTTCGTACTTACTGTGGATCGCCCTGATGTCGGCGTAATTGAAACCGATTGGCAAGAAAACAAAGCCCAAATCGAGATGGATCCGTTACGAAATCTACTCTCGAAAGTAGCCTCGGGGCTCAACTCAACCGGCCTGCGGGATAAATTCCGCGTGCGGCTGGAGCGCGGCGCAAACGACACTACCGAAATTTATGTTTCCCATCGTGGTCTTGAAGAAATGGCAACCGGCCGCGTGCAGCAAGGTCTGGCGCAAGGCTTCTCCTGGGGCACACGCCCTTCCGACCCTGGGCTCGAAGCCGAAATGTTAAACCGCATGCTCGTACGCCTAGGGCTGCCTGCAGCCCAAGCCCAGCAAGCTGCAACATCTATTTCTAGCGCAAAAGGTGTAAACACGGCGGCTGCTGCGCCTGCGCTTCCCGCACGTGCGCGCATGGCCGGTGCGGGGCTCGAAGTGGACGATCCGTTTGATCGAGCGTGGCGGCGTGTTGGGCTCGCGCTTGATCGCGTAGGTTTCACCGTTGTTGATCGTGATCGCTCACAAGGTACCTACTTCGTGCGCTACGCCGATGACCAGCCAGGCGCAGAAAAAGGTTTGCTCGAACGTGCGAAGTTTTGGAAAACAGACGACGGCCCACAAGCGGAACAGTACCGCGTGTTTTTGAAAGAAGACACGGGTAAAACCAATGTGGTCGTGCAAGATAAAGCAGGCGTTGCCGTTGGCAAAGGCGTGTCGGATCGCATTTTGAGTTTGTTGGTTGCGCAGCTCAAGTAAGTTATTCTGGGACTTTCGATTAAGTGTTCAGACGGGATGCACCGCGAAGTAACCAAATGAGGGCGCGCTGCGCGCAGCAACCGGAATGTACGATTTTGTGCATGAGGATCGCGATCACTGCTCATTTAGTAGTTCCGCGACGAAGCGCGCCCTTAAGGACACCTAACCCAATATGATCCGTTTTGCCTCGCTCGGTAGCGGCAGCGAAGGCAATGCGCTCTTGGTTGAGAGCGGCCAAACCCGCGTGTTGCTCGATTGCGGCTTTGGGCACAAGGAAGCCCAGCGCAGGTTAGCGCGCTTGGGCGTTGCGCCCGAATCCATCAACGCCATCATCATCACCCATGAGCATAGCGATCACATTGGTGGCGCGGCGCGCTTTTGCGATGTCTATGGCGCAACCCTCATGATGACGTATGGCACACACTGGGCCGCGCGCTCCTCCTACGCCCGAGCGTACGCTGAGCGCCCGGTGCGCTGCTTCGATAGTGGCGAAGTGTTCGCAGTGGGGGATATTGAAGTGCACCCCTTCGCTGTGCCCCACGATGCCCGCCAGCCCGTACAGTGCGTGTTCACCGATGGCGATGTGCGCTTGGGCGTGCTCACCGATGTGGGTGAATCCACGCTCATTATCGAAGCCGCGCTCTCCGCGTGCGATGCGCTGGTGCTTGAAGCCAACCATGATGAGGCTATGCTCGCCAATGGCAACTATCCGGCGAGCTTAAAGCGCCGCATCGCAGGCAAACATGGGCATTTATCTAATTTCGCCTCTGCCGATATTTTGCGACGTATTGATTGCAGCAAGCTCACCCACATCGTGGCTGCGCACTTAAGTAAGCAAAACAACACACCTGAACACGCCCGCGCGGCACTCTCCAATGCGCTCCACTGCACCCCCGACTGGGTGGACGTGGCGTGTCAGCAACAAGGCTTTGCCTGGAAAGAATTACGACCATCATGACCGCACTAATCCCAAAAGGCAAAGAGCTCTACAAAGGCAAAGCCAAGAGCGTTTTCGAGACAACGCATCCGCACGAATACGTGATCGAATACCGAAACGACACCAGCGCGTTCGATGGCGCAAAGCTCGCCCAGCTCGACCGCAAAGGCGAAGTAAACAATAAGATTAACGCCCACGTGATGGGCGCACTTTCCGCTGCGGGGATTGACACCCACTTCATTCACCTCATCGACGACACCCATAGCTTGGTGAACAAACTCACCATGGTTCCGGTTGAGTGCGTAGTGCGCAATGTATGCGCGGGCTCGATGGCCAAGAAGTTAGGCATTGCCGAAGGCACCGCGCTTGCTGCACCCGTGTACGAGCTTTTTTATAAAAGCGACGCGCTGCACGACCCGATGATTAACGAAAGCCACTGCGTAGCCCTGGGCTGGGCCGATGCCGATACCCTCGCGCAAATGAAAGTGCTCACGTTAAAAGTGAACGATGTACTGAAACCCTTGTTCGCAAAAAACGGCATCACGCTCGTGGACTACAAACTCGAATTCGGCCGCCGCAGTAGCGACGGAAAACTCGTGTTAGGCGATGAGTTTTCCCCCGACGGCTGCCGTTTGTGGGATAGTAAAACCGGTGAAAAGATGGACAAAGACCGCTTCCGCCGCGACTTGGGCAACGTGATTGAGTACTACATGGAAGTCGGGCGACGGCTGGGTACGCCTGGGATCTAAATCACGCAAATACCTGCGGCGTAAAAACGGCCATTTCTTGGAGATATCGCCGTTTTTACGCCGCAGGTATTTGCGGGATTTAGATCCCAGGCGTACCCAGCCGTCGCCCGACGTCCATGTAGTACTCAATCACGTTGCCCAAGTCGCGGCGGAAGCGGTCTTTGTCCAT